>CAZSTA010000064.1:0-17195 GCA_964609495.1 uncultured bacterium
GAGATCAGCTTTATCTGGATATTCCCTCTCCCCTCGTGGGAGAGGGATAGGGAGAGGGGATAATTATATCTTGAACTCCCCTTTTTTAATGCGCCACTCATCGCGATCATTAACGTTAATGTGGAGGACTTTCAATGGAAGATATAGGAGGGGTAGAGGAAAAGGTTTCTCCCCCCGTGAAGATTAAGCCTTTGCTCAGGAGATTAAGCTCTAGATTCAAGGATGAACGAGTAAAAGCTATAGATGAGTTGACTAGTTATGGTTCTGAGATAATTCCTATCTTAGAAGGGGAATTTACAATCGGTGACGAACTGAAGAGAAGGGATATCATTCAAATACTTGGCCAACTCGGAAGTAATGAGGCTAAAAGCCTATTAATTAAGGCTCTAGAAGATGAGGATAAAAATGTTGTTCGGGCGGCGATATGGGCCTTAGGAAGGATAAAGGCAACTGAGGTTCTGGATAAGTTGCATAATATGTTACTGCTTAGTGATGGAAAAACCAAGAGATCTATAATATGGACTTTAGGACAGATAAGGGATGAAAGCTCCTTACCTTTCTTAATCGAGCAGATTGAGGACGACAATGATGAAGTTATTAGAAGCACTCAAGTAGCTTTAGTGAACTTTGGAAATAAAGCAATAGATAGTCTGTTAAAATTACTCCTTGGCGAAGATAATTCCCTGCGTTTAAGAGCAGTTGAGACTATGACGAAGATGAAGGGGACCGATTCAGATCAGCTCGAACTCAAACTAATAGAACTTGCAGATCATCAAAGTGTGAAAGTTAGACGCTCAGTAGCATACATCTTAGGTAGGCTTGGTGATCCAAATGTCATTGATACCCTAACTGAGATGCTAAAAGATGATGATGAACGAGTTAGAAGAAATTCCGCTAGTGCCTTGGGATTGATAGGGGATAAGAGGAGCGTTCCACCTTTAATCGAAGCTCTGAGACGTGAGGGGAGGTATAAAGTCCAGAAGGTTATCCTTAAAGCATTGGGTAAGCTTGAAGATGAAAGGGCGATTGAACCATTGATAGCTTTCAAAAGAGAGTGTGCTGAAGAAATTCGCGAGAGTGTAGATAAAACTCTAGCGTCCTTGAGTCATAAGGAAATATCACCTCTAGCGCTTACCAAAGATTGTATTATCAAATGTTCTTTCGTCCCTTATATCGTGAAAGGATTAGAGGAGATCGCTATTAAATCTCTCAGAGATGAACTCGGCGAAATCGATATCTTACTTCAAGATGAAGGTTCGGTGATCTTTGAGTATCAAGGTGATATAAGAAAGCCATTATCCCTTCGCTCTGTGGAGGATATGTATCTTCTCCTAGGTAGGATTAAAAGCTCTGATATTGTCCAAGAGATAGAAGAGCTAGATTGGTCCTCTATAGTAGAGATCGTTCAAAGCCTAGATAGGATACCCACCTTCTCCATTGAAAGAGAGGGGGAAAAAGCCCTTGATTTATCCCTGCTTAGAGAGGCTATCGAGAAAAAGTTCGGATGGAATTATAGTTTGAATGATAGAGGAATAAAGTTTAGGATTATAAGATTGGATGATGTTATATTCCTGGCGGCGAAGATCGAGATAAGAGAAGCGGTTGAGAAGTATAGCTATAGAAAGTATCTACTTCCAGCCTCCCTGAATCCCTCCCTTGCCTATTGTATGTGCCTGATCGCAGGTATAGAGAAGAGCGATGTATTTTTAGATCCGATGTGTGGAGCGGGCACCATATTGATAGAGAGAGCTTTTGCCGGAGAATCTAAGGAGATCATAGGAGGTGATGTAGATCCTAAGGCAGTTGATTTCGCCAAGAAGAACGTATCTTTAAGTGGCAAAGATGTCAAAATACACAGGTGGAATGCTGAAAAGATTCCTCTTCCCGATGGATATGCCGATAAAGTAGTTTGTAATTTGCCTTATGGAAGACGATCAGGAATCCATAAGGATAATATCCTGCTTTATAAACAATTTGTCAGGGAACTGGAGAGATTACTCAGTAATAGGGGGAAAGCTGTTTTACTCACTCAAGAGAAGAGGCTGATTAAAAGGGTGCTAAGCAAGCATCACAATTTACGTATCAAAGAGGAGATCGCGATAGAGATTGGAGGACTTACTCCCTCCATCTTTGTAATTGTATGAGCTATCTCAATCTCGATCAGTTTTTATTCCGATTACTCCTCCCATAGCAATAGCGTTCTCTTTATCACGTCTATAAGATGGGTAGATATCTTTTTCACAGGATGTGCATATTTCGGAGATCTCAATATTCCCTTCAGAGACTTCCATTTCTTTTAATTGCTCAAAACAGATTTGCCATAGATCGATAAATATCTTGTTATTCTTTCTTATTATAATATCTTCTCTAAATCCGAAATCTTCAAAATTAGGTAAAATATCCTCTTGTATTTCAAAGCAACATGGGCCAATTGAAGGGCCTATACTAACTAAGATATCTTTAGGACTGCATTGAAATACGTCTCTCATTTTCGATATCATCTGTTCACAGATATTTAGAGCTACACCTCGCCAACCAGCATGGGCCAGTCCAACTACTTGGCGCTTTGGATCAAGGAAGAAGATAGGAAGACAATCAGCAAAAGTCCCAAATAGAAATACGCCCTTTTCCCTGGTTAATAAACCATCGACATTTTCTATCCAGTCCGCTTTGCTAAAAGCTCCCCGGCCTTTATCTTTAGCGTCCGCTATATAAATGTGATTGCTATGCACTTCTTGCATAGCGACTACATCATCCAATTTAATACTAAGGGTTTTGAGAAAGCTTTTGCGATTTTTCACCGCCTTGTTCTCGGGACCTCTTTTGAAGGAGAGATTCCCGTGGTATTTATTAGAGAGCCCATAAATTAGATTATCCTTCCTCGAAAGTCTCCCGTAGAACCTAAATTGTTCTGTCTTCATAATTTCTTATAGCTAATGATTCGCCTTCTTTGAAACAATAGTTGAGATCAATTCTATGTTACTCTCGACAGAGTTCTACTTCTCCGCTTGAGATGTTTATATAGGTATCATCGGGAAGGTGTAATACCAACTCTCCATTCTCACCAAGATCAACAACATAGCCCTCAAAAGTCTTTCCCCCAACTGTCACCTTCACCCACTTGTTCAGAGTAGATGATAATAGTCTCCATTCTGGTAAAACCGAGGTAAATTCGTCCTCCTGACCACTCAAGTAGAGTTTCTCAAACTCCTCTAACACCTCTCTCAAAAGAGCAACACGAGATATCTCCTCTTCTAATTCCGCGCTTATAGAGGTAGCCCTATCTCGAATCTCCTCGGGAAATAGCTCTCGTTTCATATTGACATTGATCCCGATCCCCAGAACAAAAAGATCAATTCTATCTCTGGAGATCCTGCTTTCTCCCAAGATCCCACAGATCTTTTTACCCTTAACCAGCACATCATTAGGCCATTTCACATAAGCCTTCAACGCTGTCACCTTGCGAACTGCCTTCGCCACCGCTACCGCACCCGCTAGATTAACTCTCGCTATCGCCTGAGGTGGAAGAGCAGGCTTGAGGATCAAAGAGAACCATAAACCCGCATTCGCTGGAGATGACCAACTACGTCCCCAGCGACCTCGTCCCGAGGTTTGCTTCTCAGCGATAACTAGAGTCCCCTCCACAGCGGCTTCCTGAGCAAGGCTAAATCCAATATTATTGGTGGAGTCTACCTCTGGGAAGTAATGGATCTCCCTTCCTATGATCTCTGTTCTAAGCTCAGCTCTTATTATCTCTGCTGATAGATGCTCCACTTTTATCTCGCTCCATAATCGTATTCTAAAATATCGATATCCAAATTGCTCATAGTCCGCAGGGTATTCAAGCCCATCTGGGCTAGGGATTCGACGGTCCCTAATCCCTCGGATAGTTTAATGTGAGTAGCATCAACTAGTTCCCCTTGCCCTGAGGAGGGATCTAAGGCTATCCACTCTCCAATATACACCTCCGCCCAGGCATGGTAGAGGAAGCCTCCTTGAAGATATACTATCCCCCCCACTAACCTAGCAGGTATTCCCACCGCTCTAGCCAGAGCTATGAGGAGGACGGAATGTTCCGTGCAATCTCCCTGTCGGGATTCCAAGACCTCCTTAGCCGAGGCGAAAAGCACCTCATAGTCCTTTTTAGTCATATTCTCATATACCCATCTGTTAAGCTTGAGAGCAGCTTGAAAAGCATTTCTCTCCTCGCCGATTATCTCCTGAGCAGTTCGCCTTATATCTCTATCGTTGCACTGGATATAATCTGTCTCCTCTAAGTAGGGAGCATATTCTGGGTCAGTTATCGGTAGAAGAATTTCCTGGCTCTCCTTCGAGATAGGGGGAACTTCTATGACCAAGATCGCCTCATTCTCTTGAGGGGAAATGGACTCTACCCTCTGCCTATCATCGGTTATGATAACCTTGCTTATGTCTCCCTCCTTGAGCTTCAATCTAGCTTTTAGCTTGGTGATCTGGCTTATCGGAGGGAGAAGCGGCTTATCGGGTCTGATAGCGGTCCTAAAAGCTAGATCCACCAATTCTTCCTCAGAGATCGCTTCCTCGGGAGTGACTCGAACCACCTCTAAACCCAAGGCTGGTATATATCCCTTTAACATCCTCCCCGATTCGTCCAAGAGATCTGTCCCCTTAACTCCTAAGGTGCTACTGAAGGTCTCCACTACAAATACCTCTTTCTCCTCCCCACGAAACTCGATCGTCTTCTTCTCTACGATGTTTATTTTGATCTCCCCAAATTGAAGGAGTTCGACATTGAAGACCCTGACCTTATACTCCTCTCCCTCCTTCAATCCCTTCTCCAGCACTAACCAAGCTCCTACAATATTTTCGAGAAGGACCTTATCCTCTAAGGGGAACTCCCTCTTGGTAGTAGAACCCGCAACATAGGCTCTTATCTCCAACCTGTCATCGACTCTCTTCCCCTCCACCCTTTGCTCTTGCTCTCCCATCTCGGTTTCCAACAGGAAGTAGAGGGGTGAGAAATCAAGGGATACATAAGCCTCGAAATTCGTTCTCGACTCGAACTCAAGATCGAACCTCTTCGCCTTAAAGATCCCCTCCGACCGAAGGTGATAAGCTGGCTCTCCCTCAAAGGTTGATTTCTCCAGGACATCATGCTCGTAGCCAACCTTAACTCCAGAAAGGATAAGATTCAGCCAGGCATCATCTATAACTATCCCGGTGTTTGCGTAACACTCTCTTATCATTAATCCTCCTATAACTAGGTTGATGGTCAAAGTTAAAGCTAAGATAACAAGCGTTCTTCTTATCATTTTAACCCTCCTGGTTAAGACTTCTCAACTATCTATAATCTCCAATCAATATGAAACCTGCCCAGAGATAAGGTCGTTCATAACTTTTGCTGAGCGCAATGTGAAAGCCTCCCCTAATTTGAAGTTATATTCGAGGGATAGATTGTTCTGCTCTCGCCCAATTCGTTAATATCCCTGAGAGGATGAAGAGTAATATTATGAGAAAGTTTTGTCTCATCTAGGAAAAGTTATGCTGAGTTGACCCACAAAGATACCTTGAGTTAGTGAGTAACTCAGCGTGATCGCCTTCCCTAGCCTTAAATAAATTATAGCATAAAGTCTTCTATATACCAATAATTTTTAGGATAAATAGAGATAGCATCGCTCTTAGAAGTTTATTTGTTTCTTTCTTTTCATTTCAATTCCTCATTTTCAATTCCTCATGCGGAATTATCTTTAATCTAAAAGCGATGCTACCTTCTAATATTCTCTATTAATTCTCATATTATCTTTTGCTTAACCTTTAACCCCGGTTATTACCACTCCTTGGACGAAGTACTTTTGAGCGAAGAAGAATATGATAAGACAGGGGGAGAGAACAACTAGGGAAGCCGCCATCAATAGATTCCAATAGGTGGAGTAGTAGCCAGCGAAGACGTTCAATCCCAAAGATAGGGTTCTTTTATTCATAGAGTTGAGATAGATCAGAGGTCCTAGGAAATCATTCCAGGTCCAGAGAAAGGAAAATATACCTACCGTAGCTAGAACTGGCTTAGCTAAGGGAAGCATTATCCTCCAGTAGATTCCAAAGAAGCCACAGCCATCTATCTTTGCCGCATCGTCGAGTTCAGGATGGATGGTCATAAAGAATTGTCTTAAGAGGAAGATAAAGAAGGGGCTGCCCCCGAAGAAGGCAGGAACGATGAGCGGCTTAAAGGTATCAAGCCATCCTATAATTCTAAAAAGGATGAATTGTGGAATCATAGTTACCTGAGGGGGGACCATCATAGTGCTTAACGCCACTAGGAAAATAATATCTCGACCCGGAAAGCGCAGTCGGGCGAATCCATAAGCTACCAGGGAGGCAGATAGGAGCTGACCGATGATGGTGCTGAAGGTTATAATACAGGTATTCTTAAAGTAAAGACCAAAGGGAAGAATAGTAAGAGCTTTGGGGAAGTTGCTCCACATTATAGGGCTGGGAATCCACACCGGAGGGAATTTAAGCACTTGACCAGGTCTCTTAAAGGCAGTTGAAACTACCCAGAAGAAGGGAATCATCACCAAAAAAGCTCCTCCAATCAGAAGTGCATAAATAGAGATTATTTTGACGGTTTCGCGAAATACTTTCCTCTTATACCAGGGTAATCCTCCTCTTATAGTCCTCGTTCTCATAATCTATCTCCCTTTCAATTCCCCTTCGTAATACACCCACATAGGTGAACTCTTGAAGATCAACAAGGTAAAGACCAAGACGATAATAAATAGAATCCAAGCGAGGGCTGAGCCATAACCCATTTTGAAATATAAGAACGCGTTTCGATAAAGATAAAGCACATAAAAGAGCGAGGCGTTCATCGGACCTCCGCCAGTCATAACGTAAGCTTGAGTAAATATCTGGAAAGAGCCTATAATACCCATAACTAAGTTGAAGAGGATAACCGGAGACATCATTGGGATAGTGATTGAGAAGAACTGTTGTAAGACGGAAGCCCCATCTATCTTAGCTGCTTCATAAAGTTGAGTGGGAATCCCTTGCAGACCTGCTAGATAGATGATCATACTTCCTCCTACTGCCCATAGGCTCATAACGATAAAGGCGGGAATAACCCAGTTGGTATCTCCTAACCAAGCAGGTCCCTTTATCCCTATCAGACGGAGGAGATAATTAAGCACCCCGAAATCTGGGTTGAAGATCCAACGCCAGAGAATAGCTACCGCTACGCCTGAGACCACCGCTGGAGTATAATACATAGTTCTGAATAAATTTATACCTTTCACCTTCTGATTCATTAATACGGATAGTAACAATCCTATTATCAGATGCAGGGGGACCGCCCCGAGGGCGTAATAGGAGGTTACCTTAAGAGATTTCCAGAATAACTCATCGCCGAATATCTCTCTATAGTTCTCTAAACCGATATACTTAGGGGATTGCACTATCGGATACTCGCAGAAGCTGAAGATGAAGGAGGCGATTATTGGGCCTCCAGTAAAGATTATAAATCCTAATATCCAAGGGGATATAGCTATATATCCGGCGATAGCCTCCTGAGTAGTCAGCTTTCTTTTCCCTTTCCTTTCAGTCATAATTGCTTCTCTCCTCTAAAATATCAAAATGACTCCAGAGATCGCGTGAGAAACACCTCTAAGAAAAAGATGCGACTGCCGAAACTTTGAATTCGGCAGTCGCAATCTGTCGATTTACTTCTCCTCCAGTTTCTCGTAGAACTCCACCAACATCTCGTTAGCCTTCTCCGTGATCCTCTTGCAGGCGTCCTCAGGGGTGGTTTTGTCGAGCCATAGCTCATCGAGTATAGGATGATAGATATCCATAAACTCCGCCCAAGCTGGATTATAGGGGTTGGGCTTTCCGTAGTTCTCCATGGAATCTATCGCGATCATAGCGCTCTTGGGCTTCCCACTGGGATGCTTCAGGAAAGCCTCGCTCTTCGCAACGGAGACGCGCCAGGGGGCTTCCCCATACTCAACGGTGATCTCCGAAGCCTTCACCGAATACATCCACCTCACAAACTCCCAAGATGCATCAGCATTCTTGGTGGTATTTGTGATGCAGTAAGCGCCAGAAGCGGATTCGTTGGGAACTAATCTTCCCGCAGGTCCTTTAGGCATATAAGTGATATCCCAATCGAAATCCATATTTCTCATCCAACCCCAATCCCAAGGACCAGCCTCATACATACTGATGACGCCGGTAGCGAACAACTGGTGAGCGGCACCCATATCCGCCAACTGAGCGACCGTAGGAGCTACCTTATAGGTATAGATCAGATCGTAGAGGAACTTATACCCCGCGATCGTCTCTGGCATATCGAGGGTGCATTTCGTGCGATCCTCATTGAAGAGCTCACCACCAAAGGGATAGATAAAGGGCATATGATATCCAATCCAGTTAGGGATGCTGAAGCCCCAGATGTCATTTATGCCATCGCCATTCTTATCGACGGTCAACTTCTTACAATCCTCGGCGAAGGCTTCCACAGTCCACTCCTCGGGATCACGTTCGTTAGGATTGGGGATCCCTACCTCCTTATACAGATCAGCGTTGTAGTGGAGGAAGTGGCTGGTGAGCCTCGAATCGGGCCCTCCATATAGAACCCCTTTGAATCTTGGGGCATCAGTAGATCCGGGCCACAGATCGGCTATTATCTCCTCCTCAGCCATAAAGCGATCGGTGATATCCAGGAGCATCCCTTGAGCCACCCATGGCCAATACTGCTGTCCCCAAACCCACACGACATCCGGGGCTACACCCCCGGCATACTCGACGACGATCTTGCGGTCGAACTCGGTGGGAGTGGACTCCAGGTCGATCTTTATATCTGGATATTCTTGGTTAAAGCCCTCGATCAGAGCGATGGACATCTTCTCCCTATCGAGGGTGAAGGCAGGAACAGCATATCTGATTCTACCTTTCACTTGCGCATCAGCTATGGTGGCGAACCCCATAGCTAAAAGCATAATACCAGCTGCCACTAAAACTAATCTAGTTCTCCTCATAAAATAAGCACCTCCATTTTATAGATTCTTAAAGCTTATTAACATCTAGGCTAGGATATATCCTATATTAGTCTCTTGACCACCTCCCTTCAGTCTCCCTCAACGCCTAGAAAAGAAATCGGGCATCACCTAATTTTCTTATCAAAGTATATCAGAAAATCGGGGTAGAGTCAAGAGCGATTTTGATAAATCTTAGCCTTTATTATCAGTCCCTTAGCGATAGTTTAACGAGTAAGTCTGATCCTACTAATTCCCCTCGGTTGCAGGTATATAGGGAATTTCCCCTCCTCAGCCTTTATCTCTCCTCCGTTTAAGAATAATCTCCACCTTTGATCGGAAGGTAATATTACCAGATTATCCTTTACCCCTCTATCCCATACATTATATATCTCAAACTCGATCTCATCTCGGAAGCTTATCTGATGAATCTCAACTCCAGGCTCTATCACGTGGATATTCTTCTCCTTCACATCTACGATTATATCCCCGAAGTCATGGGTTTCGTGATTGGCGTAAGCGATGAAGCCAGCACACCAGATATGAGCTAGCTGTAACATCGCTCCCTTAGGTTGCCACCAGTCGGTATGATACCATTGCTCGGTTATCATCCCCTTGCGAGCGTTGAAATCTCCATCCTCCCTAGCGATGAATTGATGGAAGCAGTAGAGGTGATCTCTCGCTCTCTCCAGATAATAATCATCCTTCGTATAGGACCAAAGACGAAGGAGTTCAGGATGACATATCAATCCATAATTGTGAAGATGATTGTTGGAAGGAGAGGCTAAATCTGCTCCAACAGTATGGAAATTATAATCATCTAATATGGTAAAAGGTGGGAATTTAACGTTATACGCGAAACGGAAGGTCAGCATCCAATCAGCGGCTTTGCAAGCATAGGTGAGCCACCTCTTATCTTGAGTAGCCTCATAGAGATGAACATAGGCGATAAGGGCGTTGTATCCATCCTCGGAAGTGGGCGTGAGATGAACATCCTCCGGTGCTCCATATATATATTCGTCATCAACGAACTTGGTGTAGTAATCCCCTCCTTTGATCGCGGATTCCCTATACTTATTCTCACTGAAATATCTAGCGGAAGCCAATAGAGCCGGAATCCACATCAAGCTACCTGCCCCATCCCACTCTACAACTTCGCCCGTCTCAATATCATAATATGATCCGAAGTTTCCATCTTCTCTCTGAACTTTCAAAGCGAACTCTAAGTTATTTTTTACTGCTTTCTCCCAATTCGGATGATCATATCCGAACTCTTTCTCATACTCCAAAGCTCTGATCATAAAGAGAGTCGCTTCGCTCACTGTCCTAGCCTGAACCCAATTCGCCTTAGGATTCCATCCCGTTCCCCAACCTCTTTCTCTAGTCCATTCCGGCCAGAATGTGCCACAAGGAGCAATTCCCGAGCTGATCTTATCTATAACTACTCTAGCCGCCTTCTCATACTCCGAAATACCCTCCTCTCTCCCCTGTCTCAATATAGCATAAGCGTAGGTAACTCCGCTGACCCAAGCTACATGCATATGAGGTCGATCGAAGTAGGTATCCCCTTTGCCGAAATATTTGTCGAAGCTAGCGGTCTCGTATAAAGCTGAGTTCTCTTTATCATAATGCCAGTGATATATTCCATAGCTTGTCAGAGAACTAGCTTGATCTTTCGGTATCCAGGAATTGGGCGGATTATAGGATTTTTCTTGATCATAAATATCCCGCACAAAGCCATTATAGGCGTGCAGTTCACTCTCGCAAGCCATAAGCTTAAAGGAGAGTTTGAACTTCGCTCCATTTTTAATCGATAGATTTCTCACGATGGACTTATGACCATCTCCAAAGCAGGTAGTATATTTGATCGGTTCTTCTCGATAAGGGAAGAACAAATATAATTGAGTATGGGCTTCATCTCCTCTAAATCCCAAACCCGATATCCCATCACGAAAGAGGGCGAAAGGAGAAGGATCCTCTACGTAATCATCAAATCGCTCTTTAGTAGCTAAACAAGTGGTAAAGTTATCCGTCCAGCAGAAGACAGCGGGTAAAGCGCAGCGATCTGATCGGAAATACCAATAGTTGGAGATGAAGAGATCGGGATCTACCTCGTTTGGATCATAGCGAGGATACATCTTAAAGCAATTCTTGGGACGATTATGCTTATAGAACATCCCGGGTAGCATCCAACGAGGGATACCAGTATCATTCACCTCGAAAGCGATAGAGAAATTAGCTTTATGCTCTTTATCCCCTTCATAGGTTAGCATAAGCTCAAAATGGAAGTATTCGGAATCACCTATGGATAAGCGACAACTCCCTATAAAGCGGAAGGGCTTATCTTCGCTCTCCAATTCACCTTCGAAGATCAGTTTATCATCCTCAGCTCGAACTTCTCTAATTATTCCTGATACTCTCTCTCCATCCAACTCGGCAGTTAGAAACTCCTCTCCACTCATCGCTTGCTTCCATACATTCTCAGACTTAACATATACTATAGGAATATAACGATCCTCTTCCCGCTGAAATCGTAATCTACTCTTTGATCCTATAAGCTCTTGTTCATCCACAATTGTTACCTCCTCTTTTCATATAAAATAGATCCGAAATTGAATTTCGGATCTTGATATGCAATCCGATGATCGAATGTTAAACTTGGGCTTGATCTCACTCGAAATAACATCTCATTTAAGAGAAGCAATAGAATATATTTGAGGAGATGTCTCCTCTTCATCCCTCAAATCTTACTGATAATCTATCAGGTATCTTGGTATGATAGGGCTGAATCGATATATTCCATTCGTTAAGGGAACTGTAACCTTCCACAATTAAGTTGATATAGTTCTCCTCTTCGATATAGGACTCAGGGATGTAGAATATCTCTTGAGGGCCCTCTGGAAAATATAATCCTATCATCTTTCCGTTCCAATAGATAACGATGTTCGATTTAGCCCCAGTTATCCTGAGTCCCAGAGGAGCGATGAGATCGGTTTTAGGAATCTCGACTTTTCTCCTCAGCCAAAGGATATCGGCCGATAATCTATCTAAAGAGATATCATAAAGAGAATCCCAACCCGAGTCGTCGAATCCCTTCTCTAACCATCCCTCGTTCTGTCCGAATAGATTATGCTTCACTTTACAATTTCCCTCTAATTTATAATGATACAACTCGATTGTGACCGATCCTAATATACCTCCTCCTTTAGGGCCAGGCTGAAGGCGGATCGCAATGGTATTCTTCGCAGATCGCTTCACATAATCCGTTATATCATAGTTATAGGGCTTGTCCTCATTTCCCCATCCACTCCATCCTTGCCAGTGGCTACCTATATGCTTACCATTTACGAAGGTCTGACTTATTAAGTCTATATCATTGAATTGGAGGATAACATATTCATCCCCTTCGGGTAGCTCGAACTCAGTTCGATACCAAACGATCCCCTGATTAGCACTAGAATCAACATTTATGGATTTTCGAAGATCAGTTACCCTCTCTCCTACAACAGTTGAAGTCCAACCCCTTTCACTTCCTTCAGGCAATACCTCTTGTATCTCCTCCGAGTATTCTCCCCTATTAAGCGATACGAAGTGATCGCGGTGATAAGCCTCCTCTATCCATCCTTTCGTATCAGTATCAGCCTTGAATTGCCAATTATTCAGATAATATCGCGCCCGTCGGGATAGGTAGAAGCACTTTGCTATCCCGTTGAGGATAGGAAGCATACTATCCTTATCGTGACCAATGCTATGCACCCGCACTGCTAGGGTATTCTCTCCCCTCACAATAGCGGAATGGATATCTACTTCCGCCTCCTTCTTGCCAGAGCTTATGAATTCCCCATTACAGAATATAGCGAAAATATCATTCACCTCTGGCAATTTCAAAGTTAAATCCTCATCTTCATAAGAGGAATAATCAAAGTCATATAGATACCAAGTATAACCGTTGGAGTAGATTCCCATCTTTTCAAGAGGGGTCCCTAGCGGAACCTCCGGCCAGTTTTCTGCTAACACCTTAGGGGGATAAGGGTTATCCGCCGGAGAATCAAATTTGGCTTTCCACTCAGGATCATTTAAGGAAAGTTCTATAGAGGATCGTTGAGCATAAGCTGAATGATTAGATATCTTAACAATATTAGTGTCCAAGCGCTCTATGTCATCCACTTGACCTGTCTCCAGATAGACATCCTTAATGGGAAAAGGAGTTATCAACAGACTAGTGAATTCCCCTTCGGGCTTCTGCTCTAAATCGATCTTTAATTCTCCATTATCTTCCTCAACTGATTGAAAAGCGTAGTAATAATTAGATACCAGGTAGCCGTTACACCCCTTATGAGCGAATTTCCAAGTTCTCATAGCTCGGTAGGTATTAGTAATGATAATGATAACCTCGGGGAAATTCGAGTCATTTCTATCGAACAATCTAACCACATTATCCCATCCTTGAGGGGTATATTCTATAAGAAGGTAATTTCGTTCTTTGTCATAGCGTCTTCTGCACATTCCTTCGACCTCGATCCTCTCTACATCAGGGAAGGAGAGGCAAATTTCTCCCCAGATATCCTCATCTCCATAGACGATCATAATGATTTGATTGGTCTCCTCATACCTCTCGATGGCAAATATCTCGAAGGCAGAATAGTTGATCTTGATCTCAGTGTCAGGTATGGAGTAGGCAAGAGGAAATACCCTCGTAGTTCGAGCCTCTATGTTTATAGGTAGCTCGACTGGGAATCCTATCTTCTTATTCGATATAGGAAGAGAGGTCTTCTGTATCTCAGGGGTAAGGTTAGTTACGAAGAGAAGATCTCCCCTATTGCTAGTTACAAGATCAAAATTGAGTGGCTCTCCTGTCACCTCGAACTGGGTATTTTTGACTTTCTCATCCAAGAGGATATCTTTGAAAGTCTCTAACCAAGCGGAATTAAGTCTTACATAGTAATATCTCTCCCTCAGTTCACCCCATTCGGAGATCCCCGCATCCAAGTCGTAGCTAGTGATAAGATACTTTCCCGCCAAATAGTCGAAGTGAGTCCCACCGCTTATCATATATAGATTAGAGCTTCTAACTCCCTCAGCGTAGGCGATCTTAATGAGCATATCGGTCCAACGAGGGGGGATATGCCCTATCACTGTAGGGGGATGAGATCCCACTACTGACATCCATCCCCCCTGAAATTCGATGATCATCATCGGTTTATCGGGCTGGACATTACGAAGATCCGAGAGAGATTCCCTCAATCCCTCTAGCTTCCAAAAAGGAGGATAGATATCTAAGGCTAATAATAGGTCAGTGCTATAGTTGGTATTGCAGGAGTTATTGATGATTGGCACTTCTATTCCCTCTTCCCTGATCATACTTGCCAACTTCTCCAGATAAGGTAGATTACCCCAGAAGTATTCGTTCTCCACTTGAACAAGGATTATATTTCCTCCTTTGGTGATCTGTTCCCCTCTTATAAGCGAGCAGATTTTATCGAACCATTTTTGAACGAAGGATAGGAACTCTGGAGTGTTGGATCGCATAATCACCCCCTTATCCCAGAGCCAACTGGGCATTCCTCCACCATCGGTCTCATTACAATTATAGGGGCCGATCTTAGCGATATGGAATAAGCCATAACGTTTAAGAAGTTCTATAAAGGATAGGTAATCTTTATTCCCGGAGAAATCGAAACTCTCGGGAAGAGGTTGATGAACGCTCCAGGGAACATAAGTGGTTATGCAGTTGAGAAGAGCGCTCTTTGCCTTTCTGATGCGATCCTCCCAATCTTCACGGGCTAATTTATAATACTGAATCTCCCCTCCAAAGATGATAAGAGGCTTTCCATCTATCATAAAACTCAGTGAATTATAGGTTATATCTCTATTTTTCATCTTGATCTCTCCTGTTTGATTGGAGAATAGAGAAAGAAAACTAGAAGACGAAAATTAGGAAATAGAGAATGTCTCTAATCCATTGATTGCCTCGGGGACCTTCTCTAAGAGATCGCCAGCTATCATCCCTAGTTTGCCTTTCTCGCAAGCGGCTAGATCACCAGCTAAACCATGAATATATACTCCAGCTATCGCCGCAGAAGTAGGATTCACTCCTTGAGCAATCAAGCCAGCGATGATCCCAGTCAGCACATCTCCCGTTCCCCCCGTAGCCATCCCAGAATTACCCGTAGGATTGATGAAAGCTTTTCCTTCAGGAGTAGCAGTAATCGTTCTAGGGACTTTCAACACTAAGGTTGCGGATAGCTCTTCGGCAGTATTACGCCCAATTTCTATCCTATCAGCTAATATTTCGGATATATCGATCTCGATGATTCGCGATAGCTCTCCAGGATGAGGAGTCAATACTAGAGGCGCTTTAATTCTCTTGAGAAGATCACGTCTTCCGGCGAAGGCGTTTAGTCCATCGGCATCTATTACTAGAGGTAAATTTATCCTCTGGACTAGTTCCTGAACTAACTTGACCGTATCCTCAGCGGTTGATAAACCAGGTCCTAGCGCCAAGACCGATGATTTATCAGCTAGATTCATAATTTTATCGAGAGCCTTATAGCTCAGGCTTCTGCTCGAGGTCTCTGGCAAGGGATAGGTCATAACCTCTGTTACCTTGACCTCCATCAGATCGTTCAAGCTCTCAGGAAGTGCTAGGGTGACTAATCCCGCTCCACTTCTCAAGGCGGCGGTGCTAGCCATCGCCGCGGCTCCAGTTAAGCCAACCGATCCTGCAACCACTAGAACCCTTCCGCAAGACCCTTTATGCGCATCATCTGCCCTCGTTGGTATGATAGACCGAACCATCTCCTCATCAACTAGCTCTACCTTTATCTCCTCGGAATTCAAGAGCTTAGCTGGTATCCCTATATGAGCTATCGAAAGTTTTCCTACGTATGATGCTCCCGGATATACGACTAATCCTCGTTTGGGAAGTCCTAAAGTGACCGTCCGATCAGCTTTTACACACACTCCTAGAGGTGATCCTCTATCGGTATCAAGCCCTGATGGGATATCAACGGAGAGGACTGGACGAGGCATTTCATTTATCAGCTTTATAGCAGGAGCGAATAGTCCCCTCACCTCTCCCTTGATTCCCGTTCCTAATAGAGCATCTATGATTAAATCGGAATGAACGAGCGAGCTTCTGATCTGCTCTAGCTCTTCCTCCGAAGTTATCTCCTTAGGCGAAAGATCGATCCTCTCCAAAACTTCGAGATTCGTCTTGGCATCTCCAGAGATTTTCTCCTTCTCGGCTAAAAGGAATACTTTGACCCTCACTCCATAGTTGGCTAGATGACGAGCTACTACAAAGCCATCTCCTCCGTTATTGCCCCTCCCTGCTACCACGCTCACGCTTTTGCCGTTGCTTTCCCTCAGCATCTCCAGAGCAGCTATAGCAATGCTCGATCCAGCGTTTTCCATAAGTGCTATCCCCGGAAGCCCGATCTCCTCCATACAAACCCTATCTATATTCCTCATCTCGAATGCTGTGGATACTTTCATCTTATCACACCTTAGAAGATAGAAAATGCCTAAATTATGTTAATTCTCCTATATTATACAATATAATTGTCTCTAATGCAATCGCTTTCAGAAGAGACCTTCTACAATTATGATATAAGAGGAATTATACACAAGATTCCCAGCCACAAAACCC
Organism: uncultured bacterium; assembly: GCA_964609495.1. Lineage (GTDB taxonomy): Bacteria > CAZSTA01 > CAZSTA01 > CAZSTA01 > CAZSTA01 > CAZSTA01. The sequence continues at coordinate 16,660 of CAZSTA010000064.1, forward strand.
TTCACAAGCATAAAAATTAGCCCTCATCTGAGGGCTTTATCTTAATCGTTATACTAGAGAACGTAATGTGCAACTCTTCTTTGCAACTATAGAGGTCACATCATAACTTCGCACTAAAACCTGATAATAAATATTGTATATACTATAGTAAAGTGCGATTTTAGAATGTGATGTCTGTATTAATATCTAGATGCTTCTTTAAGAACTAACTTCCACTTTAGATCTTCCATCTAACGAGGAATAGCGAAGTAGTTTCCCTGCGATCCTATCTCCACTTCTAAATATGACAGTAGATTCTTCAAATTCGCCAGTGATTCCTTCGACAAAGGTTATATACAGGACATCTTCCTTTGGGAAGTTGAGAGCACCATAACTAGTATTAACCCTGAACTTCTCATCAAGATAGCTGTATAAATCACCGGTAACCACACTACTCCTTTATTTTAGAAGTTTTAATCTTTTTAAATCATCCTCAGTCCACTTAGCCTGTTCTTCAATCATAGTTTTGAGAATCTTTGGCCGGAAGGTATCGCCTG
>CAZSTA010000065.1:0-17107 GCA_964609495.1 uncultured bacterium
TGCAGTCAGAGATAGGTGAAGAGGATGTGAAGGTGGCGGAGGCGGGAGTGAAGCAGGCGCAGGCGGAATTGGATTTAGCGAAGGCGAGCGAGTTACAGTCAGAGATAGGTGAAGAGGATGTGAAGGTGGCGGAGGCGGGAGTGAAGCAAGCACAGATGACGTTAGATTTAGCGAAAGCTGGACTTATTCAGATCGATCTGGGAGAACAAGATGTGGAAGCGGCAAAAGCCGCGGTTAAACAAGCTGAAGCTGCCCTGGAGTTGGCTAAAATTCAACTTGATAATGCAACTATCCGCGCTCCAATTTCAGGAGTGGTATCTCAACGTTTCACTAATGTTGGAGAAATGACCGGGCCGACTTCTCCCATAGCTAAAATAGTTCAAGTGGATAAAGTTAAAGTGATAGTTAACATAACTGAGAGAAGGATTAGCGAGATATCAGTAGGAGATACTGCGGAGGTTAGGGCTGATGCCTATCCTGATATCCTGTTTAGTGGAAAGGTTATCAAGATAAGCCCCGTGGCAAATCCTGATACTAGAACGATCCCTATTGAGATCGAAGTTCAGAATAAGGATTATAAACTGAAGCCTGGTATGTTTGCAAGAGTGAATATAACTCATGGCCCTAAGAAGAAGACATATTATCCTTTGATAGGTAAGGAATTAGTTTTCTTTATCTTAGATAGTTTGACAGATATAGAGAAGGCATAAGGAGTGGGAGAATATTAACAGTTACTCATATAAATGAAGGTGGGGCAGTTAAAGATGGCCTCGGTATCCTCTGATTTTTGCTCCACCTTCGATTATTTACTTGAAACTACCCAACTTTTTGTCAATAGAGATACCTTTAATATTAGAGGGTATCTCGTTCAATATTGGCCATATTTCAAAGCCGAATCTATAAACTGAAAGTAATTCCGCTCTGTTCTCTCCCAAAGAGGAATGTTTATGGGAGCGGCCGTAGGCATTATGACATAGCCTCCCCCTAGTTTTGCCGCCTCCATCGCCTCGCGCACTATCCTATCTATCCCCTCAGGAGTCTGATATTCCAGATCTCTCAGTTGGATATTCCCCATTAGGCAGATATTATCTCCACATCTCTTCTTTACTTCGTCTAAGGTTATATCTCCACTTGGAGGAGCTTCTATTGGATCCAAGGCATCAGGCTCCATAGCGGCAATCATATCGAGGACGTTAGCTAACCTCCCGTGACAATGGAATCTCGCAAAACAGCCATATTCCTGAATCATATCGATTATAGGCTTATCGTATCTAACTACGAATTCGTCAAAATAGAGAGGAGATAGATACGGCTCGGTTACATATTCTGATCCACATATCCTGAATAGAGGTCCTACTCCATTTTTGAGAAGATATTCGAGGAATTGATAATGTTTTTCGGCTTCTACCTCTAAAAGCTCGATTATCTTCTCCTTCTGGGTCATCGCTCTTATCATAAAGTCGCCAAATTCGAATAGCTCGGATACTGTGCATACAGGATCAGCGATTGAGATGAGCATAATACCCCTATCTCCCAGACGCTCTTGAGCGATGAAAAAGTCTGATATATCTGGCTCTTCAAATTCATAAGGGATCGAGAGGTATCTTTCGATATCCTCATCAGTTTTGAGCAACGGTTCTATTTTCCAGGTGGTGTGTATCCCTTCATCGGTTCTGCTGAGGGTTGTTAAGTCTCCTTTGGAGGTATGATATATCTTTCTCACAAAGGTGCTATTTCCTTCAATCCATTCCTCGACCGATAATATCTCCTCTTCGAGAGCATTCATCCGCCCCTCTCTAGTCAATAATAACTCCTCTTTAAGAGTGTTCACCTGACTTACTCCCCACATATACATACAATCGGTCTTCTCGCGAATATAGTCCATAAGGAGGCGATAGGAGGGGGCTTTGTTCTCCCATGAGTCGGGATTATATCCTACCAATTCATAAGTAGATATGGGAACTCTATCCACCTCTTTATGCTGGAGCGCATTCAGCAGCCTTTCTCTGGGATTCACTTTGATAAGACCTCCTTCTGAAGCTCGAAGATGAAGAGTCGAAGATTTCTGTTTTCCCACTCAATTGACAATAGGGGGAGAATGTAGTATACTACAAGTATGAATTATAAAGAGCTATTAAATCAACTTAAACAGGGCGAGTTAGATAATCTCTATCTCCTCTATGGGGATGAAGATTTTCTCATAGAGAAAGCTTTGCAGGAGATAGTAACTAGAGTAGTCGATCCAAATTTCAAGGATTTCAACTTCGATCTGATAGAGGGTGATAAATCTATTAAAGCGGGGACAATACGAGATCTAGCCAATACTCCTCCCCTCATGACAGAATGCAGATTAGTGATTGCTAAGGAGGTGGATAAACTCCCTATAGATGAACAGAGGATATTGTCTGCTTATCTTGCCTCTCTACCCTCTACCACTTGTTTAGTTCTTACCGCCCAAGGTATGGATAAAAGAACTAGGCTCTTCTCAGCCCTCAAGAAGAAGGGGCAGGTTATTAAATTCGATCCTCTAAACTCTCGTCAATTGCCCTCCTGGATAAAGGAAGAAGTTCGGCGGTTAAAGAAGAAGATAGATAATGAAGCTATCCACTATTTAGCTGAGGCTATTGGTAATAATTTGAGGCAGTTGCATACGGAGATAGAGAAGCTAGCAAGTTATATAGGGGATAGAGAGAAGATGGAGATAGAGGATGTGAAATCGGCGGTAGATATCTCCAGAGGCTATCTTATATTCGATCTGCTCGATGCTCTGGGAGAGCGGAGGAAAGATGAGGCTCTTTTTCTCTTATCTAAGATGATAGAAACAGGAGAACCAGAGATCAAGATATTGTATATGATCGTTCGCCAGATCAGATTAATCTTACAGGCAAAGTTACTGAAAGCTAGTGGAGAATCTAACTCTCAGATAGTATCAACTCTAGGGCAACATCCTTATACCATAAAAAAATGCCTCGACCAGGGAGCTAAATTCTCTCTAGCTGAGCTTTATAAAGCTATGGAGGATCTCTTTACGGTCGAGCTTAAAGTTAAAACTGGGCGCCTACCTTGGAAGCTCGCTTTAGAGATGTTAATTATCGAGTTAAGTGAAGTAGAAAATCGAGTTGTAAAATAGAAGTTAGAAAACGGAAAATAGATTAGCTATCTAATCTCCGTTTTCAATCTTCATTTAGACATTGGCAATTTCAGCTTCCGCCATTTTATTGACCTTACGAGTAAGCCTCGATTTCTTACGGTTTGCGTTGTTTTTGTGGATTATACCTTTAGAAGCTGTCTTATCAATAACCTTTATAGCTCCACGGAGAGCTTCCTTAGCCGCATCTTGATCGCCAACCTCTATCGCTTTCAATACCTCCTTAATAGCGGTTTTCATCCTCGATTTAGCGGCGACATTTCTCATTCTTCTCTTCTCGCTAGTTCTTAATCTCTTCAATGAAGATTTGATATTCGGCATATATCTCCTCCTTAGTTATCTGAATTCAATAGTTTGATATTCCCACCCTATTCCTCGGACATCTCCTCCTCGGAGAAGAGGAGGGGTAGGAAAGATCTTAATTATATAAACCCCTAAGATTTTATCATATCTTGGGCTTAAATGCAAGTGGTTTTCAGATTTTTATTGTCAAACAGCAAAAAATATGATATAATAAAAATAAAATTTACTTTGTAGGGGGCGAATTTTATGGAAATCTGGGATCAAATTAGAGAGGGTGCTAAAACTGTTGCTGATAGAGCTAAGGAGTTAGCTGAGACCACGAGAATAAATTCTGAGATCGCGAATCTCAATCGTAATAAGTCAGATAAAATTAAGCAGATAGGTGATTTGATCTACAAGTATTATTCAGAGGGTGAGTTAAAGATCTCCAATGAAGTACGTACGCTGTGTGAGGAAATTAAAGGTCTGGACGATCAGATAGCTGCTAAAGAGGAGGAGATCGAGGAGGTAAAGAGGAAATATAGAGCTGAAGAGGATACTACTACAACGAGCGAGAAAAAAGTAGAGGAAGAAGAGGAAAAGGAAGGGTCTGATTGATATTTAATGGGAGAGAGATGTTAATTATCGTCTTTATTATTAGTTGGTATGCTTCACTAAAAGCTGATCAAGATCAGCTAGGGGCTAGCTCATAGCTGGTTTTTTTGATTATATAGTCAGGATACGAACCAGTGTATAAGACAGATATAGGGGTGGTTGGAGCAGGACCCGCAGGATCGCATTTAGCCTTTCGCCTGGCTAAAGAGGGAAGAGATGTCCTTCTGCTCGATGATTCTCATCCTCGAGAGAAACCTTGTGGGGGAGGGATATCGGTCTTAGCGCTTCAGAAGTTTCCCTCATTAAATGATTATCGGTCTCTTGGGCATTCCACTGATCTCTTCCAACTTATCTCTCCTAGAGGAAGGATAGCAAAAGTATCTGGAAATAAGGAAGGATTCATAATATCAAGAAGGATATTAGATGAGGCATTACTGAAGAAAGCTCTATCCTGGGGAGCACGATTGATACCGGCGTATGTGAGAGAGATAGAGCGAGATGGAGATAGGTGGATACTCGGAGCTGATGGTGAGAGGGTAGAATGTCGAATCTTGATCGGTGCGGATGGAGTGCATAGTTTGGTGAGACGAAGGGTTATAGGTAAGATTCCAATTCACTCTCTATCATTGACCTCTGGATATTTTATAACAGGTTATCCTGATGATATTCAACCAATTATCAAATTTACACCCTTTCGGGGCTATATTTGGGCATTCCCTCGCTTAGATCATGCTAGTGTGGGAGGAGGAGGACCTACTGAGAAGGCGAAGATAGTCAAGGCTAGCGTTAAAGAATTTCTCGATTCGTTTACTTTCAACTTCGAGATTATAGGGAAGTGGACTTGTTTCATCCCTTTTATCAGCAATCCTAAATTCTTCGATTTACCTTGTGCTGGAGAGGATTGGATTCTGATCGGGGATGCGGCGGGGCATGTCGATCCAATAACTGGAGAAGGGATATTATACGCTTTGTGGTCGGCTGATCTAGCCGCCGATGCTATTTTAAATAGTAATATATCTGAATATGATGTTAGCTGGCGCAAGGAGTATGGAAAGCACTTGAAGATCGGAAGCAGACTAAGTAAAATTTTCTACAAATCCTATGTTATAGAAACAATTATCAAAATAGCATCCAGAAATAGGAAGGTGAATAAGCTACTCTATGGCATCTTGGGAAGTGAGCTTAGTTATGATCGTTTATGGGGAGAGTTGCTCCCCAGATGTTTATAGAATATATTGGAGTGTCAACTACCCCTACTGATTTTTAATCAGTAGGGGACTCCGTGCCTGATTTGAGGTGAAAGATGTCCGATTATGAGGTCATAGTCATTGGGGGAGGACCAGGTGGTGCTTTGTGTGCTAAACGTTTAGCTAAGGGTGGTTTGAAAACCCTCCTATTAGAGAAGGGAGGGGGGAAGAGACATAAATCCTGTGCAGGTGGAATAAGTCAATTTGCCTATCTGCTGGCGCCTTTTCCCCAGGATATAGTGGAGAGAGAGATTACTGGTGGGACTATGGTATCTGCTTCTGGAGACCGACTTAGGGTGACAAGCGTTGCGCCAGAAGAAAGAGGGTATAATGTTTATCGAAGTGAATATGATGCCTGGTTGAGGGGAGAGGCGTCGAAAGCTGGAGCGGAGATAAGGCTTAATACTAAAGCTGAGTCTCTCGATATCGGAGATGGAGGAGTCGAGATCGAGATCGATTCTCCCGCGGGGAAAGAGAAGGTGAAAGCGGAGGTTGTAGTGGGAGCCTTCGGGGCGGTCTCACCTCTTTACAAATTTTTAAAGCTCGATAAATCCAGAAGATATATCTATACTATGCAATATGAATTCAGCCTTCCTCGGGAGGTTATAGATGAACGTATTGGAGATGTTATAGAGATATACTTGGGAAGTAGATATGCTAAGTGGGGTTATGTTTGGATTTTCCCCAAAAGAGAGGGATTGAACATTGGACTTCTAAGCACTCCCGGAACTAAGAATTTGGAAGGGCTATTGATCGACTTTATGGAAAATCACCCTGTAGCCTCCGAGAAGTTGAAGGGGGTCATTCCTAATGAAATCGAGGGGCGCTATCGCTTTTCAGCTCCCATACCTTGGGGAATACTCTCTAAAACTTATGGCAGGAGATTTCTTCTGGTAGGCGACGCTGGAGGATTCGTCGATCCGCTCACTTGTGAGGGGATCGGTAACGCTCTCAAATCAGCTTTGATCGCCGCGGATGTGATTTTAGAAGCTTTCGGAGGAGGAAATTTCTCGGAGGATTATCTGGCTGAATATCAAAGAAGATGGAAGGGAGAGATTTTTGATGTCGATATCAGATATGGTAATAAGCTTCGGAGATTATTATATAATCCCGCTTGGGCAAATGAGATGAGCGAGATTATAGTATCTCTTGGCAGACAATCCGAATCTCTTGAATCCTCAGTACTCTGGTTAATGAATCACTCTCGAACGAGACGGGAGATATATAATCTAATTATGTCCCATAAGTTTAAATTATTGAAGATGTTAAAGCCTAGGACTATTTTGAGGATGATCCCTAAGCTTTTATCTTAAAAATATATAATTGGAAGAAGAGATGCAAGGGATTAGGTTAACGCTAGATACTAAGTGGGGTGATTTATTATGCCCATCGTTACTATTTACCTCTAAGAATCTAAAATCGATTATAGATCGTTATTTGATGGAGAATCAGATTAAGGATAATGACCAGTTGATAGTGATCTCTAGTAAGGATAGATTGATTATTAAAGAGAGAATAGTTAGCGATGAAGTTATAAAGAGAGATTTAGAGATAGTTGATAAGCTATCAGGACTGGTTAAGAGTAGAGGAGTGATAGATATCGAAGAGATGATGGAATTAAGGAGCTTCGATGATGAAGAGGGTATAGTTGATCTAGAAAGGAGGTGAGGTCTTTCAGTTACTGATAAGGTTTTTCTATATCAAACTAGATCAAATCAAATACGAAGTATAGACTAAATTTAAGGAGGGATTGAATTTATGAAGTTAGGTGTCCTTACCGCTATGTTTCAGGATCAACCTTTGGGGCAAGCATTAGACTATATAGTTAAGTCTGGAGTTCAGGCAGTGGAGATCGGTGCTGGTAATTATGTAGGCAAGAGCCATTGTGATCCTGATATTCTTCTGGCCGATGAGAAGAAGCTAAAAGAGTTCAAGAAGATGATCGATGATAGGGGATTAGAGCTCAGCGCTCTTAGCTGTCACGGCAATCCCTTACATCCTGATAAGGATTTTGCCAAAGCGAATATCGAGGCGCAACATAAGACTATATTAGTGGCTGAGAAGTTGGGACTTCCTCGTATAAACACCTTCTCTGGTTGCCCTGGTGGTTCTGAGGATGACAAAACCCCCAACTGGGTAACCTGTCCTTGGCCTCCTGATTTCTCCGAGATAGTCAAGTGGCAGTGGGAAGAGAAGGTTATCCCCTTCTGGGAAGAGGAGGTCAAGTTCGCCAACGATCACGGAGTTAAGGAGATCTGTTTGGAGATGCACCCCAACTTCGTGGTCTATAATACCGAAACCTTGCTTAAACTGAGGGAAGCTGTCGGGGAAACCATCGGGGCGAACTTCGATCCCAGCCATCTCTTCTGGCAAGGGATGGATCCTCTGGCTTCCGTCCGAAAGCTGGGGAAAGCTATCTATCATGTTCATGCCAAGGATACGAAGATCGATCCATATAATACGGCGGTCAACGGCGTCTTGGATACTAAGTCTTATGCCGATGAGATCAATAGATCTTGGATCTTCCGCTCCGTTGGATATGGAAATTCTATTGAGTTCTGGAAGGATTTCGTAAGCAATCTTCGCCTTGTTGGTTATGACGGAGTCCTCTCCATCGAGCATGAGGATAGCTTAATGTCCGCCAATGAAGGCTTCCAGAAGGCGGTTGCTCTGCTGAAGGAAGTTCTGATCACCGAGAAGCTCGGAGCTATGTGGTGGGCATAATTAGTTGATAATCCGAAAGTGGTCGCTAGGCCGGATAGACCTAGCGACCACGTAGCATAATTTAGAAGGAGGTATTATAACTTATGGCAGAAGAGAAGAAAGTTGGATTCGTGACTATGGGCGAAGCCGAAGAAATAAAGGAGGTCCCTGTAATAGGAGTGGGGATGCTCGGCTACGCCTTTATGGGTAAAGCTCATACTAACGCTTATAAGAAGATACCCTATATTGTCTGGCCACCTCCAGCTATCCCCAAGTTAGTGGCTATCGCAGGGAGGACTAAGGATAGGGTGGCCGCCGCAGCGCAACGTTTCGGCTTCGAGAAATACTATACCGATTGGAAGGAAATGATCGCTGATGACGAAGTGCAGTTATTCGATAACGTTGGTCCGAATAATATGCATTCAGAGCCTTGTATTGCCGCAGCCGAGGCGGGGAAGCATATAATCTGTGAGAAGCCTCTCGCTCGAAATGCGGAGGAAGCTAAGAGGATGTTGGAGGCAGCCAACAAAGCTGGCGTCAAAAATATGTGTGCCTTCAACTATCGCTTTGTGCCTGCTGTTCGCCTGATCAAGAACTTGATCGATGAGGGAGCATTGGGAGAGATATTTCATTTCCGCGCTAAGTATCTTCAGGAGTGGATCACCGATCCCAACTTCCCGCTTATATGGAGATTGCAGAAGGATGTGTCTGGCAGTGGAGCCTTAGGCGATCTTGGTGCTCATGTCATCGACTTAGCTAGATTCCTAGTAGGCGAACCGAAGAGCGTTAGCGGTCTGCTGAAGACCTTCATCACCGAGCGACCTCTCTCCGATGATCCTTCTAAGAAGGGCAAGGTCGAGGTTGACGATGCCTTCGAATCGATCTTCGAGTTCGAAAATGGTGCGGTAGGAACAATAGAGGCCTCTCGCTTCGCTCCTGGTAGGAAGAACGCGAACGTCTTGGAGATCAATGGCTCGAAGGGTAGCGTTGCCTTCAATCTGGAGAGGATGAACGAACTAGAGATCTATATGGTTGATGATAAGCCTGAGATAGTGGGCTTCCATCGGGTCAGCGTTACTGAGGCTTATCATCCCTTCTGGGAAAACTGGTGGCCTCAAGGACACATCATCGGCTGGGAGCACACCTTCGTCCATGAGATGTCTCATCTCCTTGATGCCATTGTCAATGACAAGGAGGTCGCGCCTTATGGAGCTACCTTCGAGGATGGCTATAAGTGTGCGGTGATCTGCGACGCTATCGTTGAATCCTCCAAGATGGGCAAGAGGGTTGAGATCAAATACTGATATCGGGCGATATCAGTTTATTAGTTCTAATTAGTAGGTCGGTTCCTCCAGAATGGTCTTTGAGTAGATAATCGGAGTATCATATTATTAGCTTTTCGCTAGGGGGTTCAAGACATAATTCCCCCCTCACCCTATCCCTCTCCCACGAGGGGAGAGGGAATATCCAGATAGGACTGCTCTTATTATTCCCCTCCCTCGATGGGAGGGGTTAGAGGAGGGTGTAAAGGAAACTTTCTAACCTTATATATTTTTGGAGGTGAAAGTTACCAGAACGCTTGAGTTTTGTTGCCGGCAAAAGTTTCCTTTATTTAAGGTGGGTTTGAGTTCTAACAGGAGAAAAATCTTCATAGTCTAGGCAAAGACCAGAATGGAGGAACTGCCCATTTGACTGCTCAGGGTCTTATATCTACCATAATCGGATATTGAAAGGATTTATTCTTGATTATTGTCTATTTAGATAAGTAAGTATTAGAAAGCAGAGAGGGAGAGATATAATCAGAAAGGCTCTTATCCTAATTTTGAGCTTAGGTATTCTATTGGTAAGGAATTATACTTCTGTATCGGGGGTAGAGGTTCTCACTGTAAAACCAGAAATATTGACTCTGGGGATAGACGAGGCTTGGCTACCATTTCAATATAAGGATGGGAATAGCCTTGTCAACGGCTTTGATGTGGAATTAGCTATCGCTATTGCCGAGAAGCTAGGATTAAAGGTGAAGATAGCTACTGCTCGTCTCGATAGGATTCAAGTTATGTTACGTGCTGGAAAGATCGATGCTATAATAGGTTTACCTCCTACTGCTGGGCGGAGGAAGATATTTAGCTTTAGTGAACCTTATGCTACTAGAGGGACTGCTATTTTCGTGCTTGAGGATTCTCCTATAATGAAGATAAAGGACCTCTAAAGGAGTTTGAAGCATAAATTATCATATATTACAAGGGGGATTGATATATGCGTTATTTGATCGGGATAGATGTGGGGACGACTGGAGCAAAGACGATATTGGTGAGCGAGGAAGGAGAGGTAATAGCTAGCTCTTTAGAGGAATATCCGCTCTATACCCCTTATCCCAAATGGGCGGAGCAGGATCCTGAGGATTGGTGGATGGCTACAGCCTCCTCTATCTCTAACGTATTGAGGGAATCTGGAGTTGATCCTGAGGATATAAAAGGGATCGGGCTATCTGGGCAGATGCATGGGTTGGTATTACTCGATAAGGATAATAAGGTGTTAAGACCTTGTATTATGTGGTGTGATCAGAGGACGACGGAGCAGAGAGAGTGGATAATGAATACCGTGGGCGAAGATCTTATGGTTCAAATAGCTGGTAATCCTGCTTTAGAGGGCTTCACTGCTCCCAAGGTCATCTGGGTTAAGCAGAAGGAACCAGAGATATTTGCCAAAGCTAAGACCATGGTTCTTCCGAAGGATTACGTTCGCTTCCGTCTAACTGGAGAGATCGCTATGGAGGTCTCAGATGCGGCTGGGACCGTTCTCTTCGATATATCAAAGAGAACGTGGTCAGATGTGATCTTAGATAAGTTGGGCATTCCCAGGGAGATGATGCCACCGTGCTATGAATCTATAGATATATGTGGTAGGATAACCAAGGAGGTGGCGGAGAGGACCGGCCTTAAGGCTGGCACTCCGGTAGTCGGAGGAGGAGCGGATAACACCTGTGGAGCGGTCGGAAATGGGATCGTAAGGACTGGGCGATTATCTGCTAGCATTGGAAGTTCTGGCGTAGTCTTCTGCCACACTGATGAAGTGAAGATCGATTCAGGTCTCAGGGTTCATACTTTCTGTCACTCCGTCCCTCATAAGTGGTATGTGATGGGAGTAACGCAGGGAGCAGGGCTCTCCTTTCGCTGGCTCAGGGATAATATAGGTCTTTCCGAGATTCAGGTGGGAAACTTGTGCGATATCAGCGCCTATGATCTCCTCGCGGCTCAAGCCTTTCAAGCAAAACCCGGCTGTGAGGGATTGATCTTTCTACCTTATCTTATGGGAGAGAGAACTCCCCACCTTGATGCCAACGCTAAAGGAGTCTTCTTCGGCTTGACCGCTCGCCACACCCGGGCAGATATGATCCGCTCGGTGATGGAGGGAGTGGCTTATAGTTTGCGTGATTGTCTTGAGATAATCAAGGGGATGGGATTGGAGATCGGCGAGATAAGGGCTACCGGTGGAGGAGCGAGAAGTCCCTTATGGAGACAGATTCAGGCTGATATCAATGGGCATGAAATGGTTACGATCAACGTCACTGAAGGACCAGCCTTTGGAGCGGCGATCTTAGCTGGGGTGGGTGCGGGTGTCTATTCCTCGATCGAGGAAGCCACCGATGGGATAATCGAGATCACCAGCTACACTGAACCTATCGAGGGGAACGTGAGGTTATATGAGGAATACTATGAGATCTATCGCTCTCTCTATCCAGCCTTGAAACCCAATTTCGATAAAGTGTCGAAGATAGTCGAGAAGATCTCCTGATATGGATCAAATTTATCAAATCAGGGAAGATAATCAGGCGGGTGTTTAACGCCCGCCTTTGGAATATCTTCGTGAGGAGGAAGCTTATGTTAGAAGTGAATGGTGATAGAGCCTATCGGTTGTTGAAGAGATTTGCTTTCGAAAGGGTGGGCGGAACGAAGGGGGAGAGGCGAGCCGCGGAGATAATATCCGCAGAGCTGATAAATATAGGATTCAAGCCCATATTCGAGAAGTTTTATGTATGGACCTATATGAATACCGAAGCGGAGTTAGAAGTTCTAGTTCCTTATCAGCAGAAGTATAAAGCTGCCGCCTTGGGATTAACCGGGGAGACTCCTCCAGAGGGAATAGAGTCCGATTTGGTGTATGTGGAGACTGGAGGAGAAGGCTATCTTGATGGAGTGAAAGGCAAAGTCGCTATGATGTTCGGTCCTCTAAATGCGAATAAATATAAAGCTTTATCCGATAGAGAGGTCCAAGCTTTCATTATGATCTCTAATCCTGGTCGAGAACTGACCCATACCGAGATCAGCGACTATTACTTCAAGAGATTTGGCAAGATACCAGGAGTTTTCATTACCTATGGGGATGCCTTGGAGATGATAAAGAATAAGGCTTCTCGGGTTAGAATAGGAGTAAAACAGAAGGAGAAGAGGTGTAAATCTAGAAATATCGTGGTGGAGATAAAGGGAACTGAGAAAGAGGATGAAGTCATCATCGTTGGTGGACACTACGATAGTGAGCCTAAAACCGAGGGTGCTCATGATAATGCCGCGGGATCGGTGGTATTGGTGGAATTAGCCCGACACTTCTATAGCAATCCTCCTCGGCGCACAATACGCTTTGTCTGGTTTGGAAGTGAGGAGCCGGGACTAAAGGGTAGCTTCGCTCATGTGGATAGGCACAAAGAGGAGATCGATAAAGTAAAGATGATGATCAATTTAGATGTGGGAGGGGGCATAATCGCTGAAAACTTCGCTTACATAACTGGAAATGACTATCTAAAGAATTATATAGAGATATTGAGTAAAGAAGAGGGCTTAGATCTCAGAATTAATACCGGAGTTATGAGTAGCGATAGTAGCCCCTTCAACGATCGGGGGATCCCAACGATAAGCCTGGGGAGAAGTGGCGGAAGCACTTATTATTGCCACTCTGCGGGAGATGTAGCAGGATTTATAGATGGCAACCATCTGGCTATGACTGGGGATTTTGCTCTCCTTGTTCTTTCGAGGCTAGCTAATGCCAAGATCTTTCCCTTTGAGAAGGAGATTCCAGAGAAGATAAAGGAAGAATTGGACAGATATCTTAGAGAGGGGTTGGGGATGGAGAGATAAATTTCCCATCTGCCATAACGCATCAACCTATAACATACATAATGGATATCCAGCCGAGAATGTAAAGGGTGACCCCGATTATCAAGTAACCTATAGTTATCCCTAAGAAAGCGAATATTAAAAATAGCCACTTGCCTTGATAAGAGCGCTGGATAAATTTATATAGATATGCAAGCAGATAACTCGCTACAATCGCTATCAAAAGTAACACTAATATAAGTTGATATAGCATAAGTTACCCCTCTCTTTTAAGCTAAAGATTTCTAAGGTAACTGATATTTCCTCTTAACTTATCCTCAATAGGCTGATCGGAGAAATCCTCACTGGAGAGATATCCTTCATATCCCACATCCTTGAGAGCCTCGATCACTGCCTTCCAATCCACCATTCCCTCTTCGAGCTTATCCCAACTCCAGATCCATTTTCCATCTCTCTTAGTCCAAGCGGCGTTTTTCACATGCACATGGGCAAGGTAATCCCCTAGTAACTGAAAACCTAACTTGTAACTCTCCATTCCCTCCACTACCATATTGCCCGGATCGAAGATCACTCCAATATAGTTAGAATCGAAATTCTGCACAAGGCGATGGGCTAAGCTAGGGCTGGTAGTTATATTCCCGAAGTGTATCTCTATTGTAGCCTTAACTTTGATGCGCTCCGCTATCCTCTGTATTATCTCCAAATCTTTGAGCGTTTCATCATACAGGAAGGGATAGGGTATCGATCCGTCATAGTTAGGAACGGTGACTCTCACTTGAGGACATCCCATAACTCGCGCGGCATCTAGCACTCTCTCGATAAGTTCCTTCTTCTTTACGGATATATAAGATGCCAGAGCTGGTATCTCTAAGCCGTTATCTTCCGTCACCTTCTTTACATATTTCGCCCTCTTATCGATCGTCTCGGGATCGATATGGTAAGCCTCGTGGACTCTCCATTCCACCCCATTATAGCCATACTGTTTAAGCTTATCAGCCGCCTCCTCTAGGGAAAATTCCTTCATAATCACGGTGAAGATAGAATATTTCATATATCTTTTATCTCCTTTCCAAATTACCTCAGCTACTTTTTCTCTTCGATCTCATCCACCAACAAGTCATAACTTATAGTCGATGACTTTATCTTCCTCAAGCCCGACTTCTCTTAAGAAAGCTAATAATCTCTGGTGGAGGGATTCAGCGATATCTTCTTTCTCATCGATCAAGTTTTTCTCTTGCTTTGGATCATCGTTCAGGTTATAGAGTTCGGCTCTTCTTGGCCAAAGGGATTTAGGCCAACAGATCAGATTCCATCCCTCCTCATTCACTACACTTATACATTCTTGATATCGCGCGGAGAATGTGCAACTATGAAGCCTCTCGACTTTTCCTTCGATTAGAGGCATAAGTGATTTGCCCTGTATCGTCCCTTCAGCAGGAACACCGAGAAGATCTAAGATCGTAGGCATCATATCGGTTGATTGAACTAGAGCCTCGATTCGTTTCCCTCGCTCTCCATTTGGCAATCTGATGAGAAGTGGAACTCTGGTCATCTCCTCGTATAAGCTTCCCATATCCTCTCCTAAAGCGGCCCAAGGCTTTCCTATAGCTCCATGATCTCCATGATAATGTCCATGATCCGAGGTGAAGATGATCGCGGTATTCTCGAAAAGTCCTAACTGCTCGATCTTATCTAGGAGATAGCCGACCCATTTATCGAGCATCGTTATCTCTCCCGCGTATAGAGCGCGCACTTGTTTAAGCTCTGCCTCGGTCATATAATCGCACTTCCCATACTCGGGATAAATTATCTCCTCTCCCTCATAACCGGGATTATACATTCGATTATAGGGGTAAGGCGGATCCCAGGGCTCGTGGGGATCGAAGGAATCGACCCATAATAAGAATCTATCCAGCTTATAATTCCTCTCCAACCACTCCATAGCCTTGGTCATAACTTGGGGAGCGAAGTAGTCCTTTTCGTATTTTCTGGATGCCGTATTTCGCATAAATTTTTTGACGATACGCTCTGGCTCCCGCAGTTTATGGGGAGCACAGGGGAACTTTATAGGGATAGTGGGGTCTGTTATGTATCTATCGTTCTCCTGCCCTCTGATCCACCACCATCCGCTGAAGCCGCGATTGAAATTGTATTCGTTGTTCATCATATGAGGGTTATCGGCGATAAGCATCGAGGTATAACCTTCTTTGCCTATTACCTCGGAGAGGATAACATCCCCCGGTCTTAAAGGCGCCCAATCTCGGAAGGGGAAGGCGTATCTTCCGGTGAAGAGATCAGTGCGGTTGGGAATCGTTGGATGAGAGGCGACATAGGCTCTATTGAATATCAATGAATCCTGAGCTAAAAGATCTAAGTTTGGAGTCTCTATCCATTTGTTACCATAACATCCTAGATGATCGCGTCTTAGGGAATCGGCCATAATGAAGATTAAGTTCATCCTTATACCTCCTATTGTGTTAATTTATCTATGCCACAGAATAGATCTTCTATCTTAACTAAAGTGTGATCCTTCTCACTACGGAGTTTAACCTCCACCGAATCGCTCTTCAAGGTTCGAGAACTGATAGTTAGGCGGATAGGGATCCCAATGAGATCAGCGTCCTTGAACTTGACTCCTGCTCGCTCATCCCGATCGTCAAATAGCACCTCATATCCCTTATCCTGCAGCTCTCTATATATCTCCTCCGCCTTATTCGTTACCTCGTCCTCCTTACCCAGGGAGATTATATGTATCTGATAAGGAGCAATGGCCAAAGGCCAGATTATACCACCCTCATCGTGATGTTGTTCAATCACCGCGGCCATCAAGCGATCCACCCCTATTCCATAGCATCCCATCACTATAGGGTGTTCAGTGCCATGGCTATCGAGGTAAGTGGCTCCTAGGGCTTCGCTGTATTTAGTGCCGAGCTTGAATATATGGGCAAGCTCGATACCTCGCTTAAGTTCAAGTTCGCCTCGACATCTTAAGCATATATCCCCCTCTCTAACCGAGGCTATATCGGTGATAATATCAGCTTTGAAATCGCGAGGATAGTTCACGTTGATTATATGCTTATCGACCTTATTCGCTCCAGCGACGAAGTTGCTTCCTGTGGTTATCGACTCATCAGCGATGATTTTAACTCCCTTTAATCCCACTGGAGATACGAAGCCAGCGACTATCCCTTTCCTCTCTAGTTCCCCTGCTTCGGCTATATATATTTCAGGAACGTTTAACGCTTTGATGAGCTTGTTCTCATTGATATCTAGATCGGCTCGGATCACCGCGGCTACTATCTCCTCTCCAGTTGAATACATAACCGTCTTTAACATCCTGTTAGGAGAAGTATTGAGGAATTTCGATAGACTCTCTATAGTCCTAGCATTTGGAGTATATACCTCTTCTATCTCCAGTGGTTCATTCTCTTCCCCTGATGGCTTCTCACTCACCGCAGACTCTAGGTTAGCTGCATATCCACAGCTTGGGCAGATCACTACCGTATCCTCTCCATTCTCCGATAAAAGCATGAATTCGTTGGATTGACTTCCTCCTATCATTCCCGATTCGGCTTCGATAGGAAGTATATCTAAACCACAGCGTTGGAATATATTCAGATAAGCCTGGTAAACTGAGGGATAATATCGATCGATATCATCCTCATCGGGGTGAAAGCTATATCCATCCTTCATCGTAAATTCGCGCAATCTTATCACCCCTCGCGGTCGAGCTTCATCACGAGCTTTGGTCTTGATCTGGTAGATCATAAAGGGAAGTTGCCTATAAGATCTTATCCTTTTTCTCGCTAGATCGGTTACCACCTCCTCATTGGTCATAGCTAGAACCATCTCTCTATCTCGGCGATCTTTGAGTCGAATCAACTCTGAAGGGATATCGAACCAGCGGCCGGTCTTTCTCCAAAGCTCCGCTGGATTTAGGAGCGGAAGAGCTACCTCTTGCCATCCTATCGCGTTCATCTCCTCGCGGATAAGATCCTCGA
>CAZSTA010000066.1:0-17096 GCA_964609495.1 uncultured bacterium
CTCCCTAACGAAGAACCAAGAATATGATACCCCCGATTATAAGTTCAAAAACCAAGATGGGAGGGGTTGGGGGAGAAGGAAGTTCAAGGTCTAATCTGATCTCGAACATCTCGGACAAAAAATTTTGAAACTACTTAAATCCTGTTACGCAAAGAATCTCTTCTTCATCTTCAATTAGATCTCTTCGGTATCTTAGGGATAAGCCAAGCTAAGAATGCATTCGGACTCCTCGTCTGGAGAAAGACCTTACCAGGACCAGTTAATTCACAGACCAGTCCCTCTCCACTGAGGAGAGTTGATTTCCAGCTTCCTACTCTCTTTACGTTGTAGGAGAGACCTTCATTGAAAGCTACCAGATGACCGGTATCAACGATGTATTTTTCTCCTTGAGCTAGATTGACCTCGTGAATAGCGCCATAGCTAGAGATAAAGAGAGGCCCTCTTCCCGTTACCTTCAATAAGAAAAGCCCCTCACCACCAAAAAAGGTCTTTGCTCCTCCCCACTTCGTATCTATTTCTATATTCGGCACCGAGGCGATATAAGATCCAGATTGCACATAGACAGTCTCGTTCTCCAACTCCCGATAGACTAGATCACCCGGCAGAGCAGAAGCTAAAGTGAGCTCCCCAGGACCGTCTTCCGATTTGTAGTTATTGATGAAGAAGCTCTCCCCTCCTAGAACTGAACGCTTGAGCGCTCCAAAGATTCCCCCCTTAGCGCTCGTTTGTATAGAGATATTTCCGGACATACTAACCATAGCTCCAGCTTCGACTGATAGCTCCTCTCCAGTTTCCATCCTGACTATTGCCAAGGAAAAAGAGGGGCGATATAAGATCTCGTGTTGCATATCTCCCATCTCCTTTCTGATATGAAAGTGTCACTAGATATGATCGTTCCCGTCTTTCAACTACTACTTTCAGCTTCCCTCAACAAAGGATATCCCATTTCCTCTCTCTGCTTCACATATCCTATGGCACATCTCCTAGCCAAATCTCTCACTCGTTTGATATATCTAGTCCGCTCAGTAACGCTTATAACTCCTCTCGCATCTAGCAGGTTGAAGGTATGCGAACACTTCAACACATAGTCATACGCTGGCAGGATCATATCCTTATCCAAAATTCGCTGGGCCTCTCCTTCGTAGATATCGAATAACTGAAACAGGATAGGGGTGTCAGCCTCCTCGAAGTTGTAACGACATTCCTCTATCTCGCCTGTCAAATGAATATCACCATAAGTGATCCCATCCGTCCATTTTATATCAATGAAGTTATCTACCCCTTGAATATACATTGTCAATCTCTCTAATCCGTATGTCAACTCCACCGAAATAGGCGAGACCTCTAATCCCCCTACCTGTTGGAGATAGGTGAACTGAGATACTTCCATACCATCTAACCAAACCTCCCAGCCTAATCCCCAAGCACCAAGCGTGGGAGCTTCCCAATCATCCTCCACAAATCTCACATCGTGCTGAGCTAGGTCTATCCCTAAAGCCCTGAGACTATCCAGATAGACATCCTGAACATCGCGCGGGGGTGGTTTTAAAACCACCTGATATTGATAGAAGTGTTGATAGCGATTGGGATTTCGGCCATAACGCCCATCAGTTGGGCGTCGGGAGGGCTCAACATAAGCCACTTTCCAAGGTTCTGGTCCTAAAACTCGCAAAAAGGTAGCAGGATTAAAAGTTCCTGCTCCAACTTCTATCCCATAAGGATGTTGGATAACATAGCCTCTTTCGGCCCAATAACCCTCCAATTTCAAAATAACCTCTTGAAATGTAAGCTTTCTCATTCTCTACTTATAATCACCCGTTTTAGCAATAGTTACGATTTCGCTCCTTGATAACTATACCAAAATTAAGGCAAAGAGTCAACTGGACGCTCGATATTTTTCTAAATCCCTAAGGGAATCGAGGAGGGTTAAAGAATTCAATTGCCTTTCGAGATAATAGCTGATATACCACCTGAGAGCTTTCTCGGTCTCCTTGCCAAAACCACCTGAATCTTTAACCCGCCCAGCCTTAGTTATATTAATCCTTGTAAGCAACCGCATTAAATTCAACGCCCCTCTGGAGATGATCACCTCGTCATTGCCCCTCTCACGATGACAATCATCACAGATGATCCCTCCCTGCGAAGGGCTAAATACAACTCGTTTATCCTCTATCTCCTTATTACAGTTGACACAGTTATCCAAGTTAGGTTTATAACCAAGGATAGTAAGTGCTTTTAGCTCGAAAGCTCTAGTTATTATAGCTAATTCGGAATATTCTTCGAATAGATGTAAAGTTGACAGTAACAGGCGGAATAACCACTCATTCTGCTCATTCTCACCAGTCATCGCATCTATTAACTCAGCCAGATAGGACCCATAGACCATCTTGACGAGATCTTCTCGAATTTTTCGGAACGATTCTTTTATAGAGCATTGCTGGATAATATCCAATCCTCGTCCTTTATAGATAAGAAGATCATCATAAGATAGGAGTTCCATACTACTTCCGAAGCGGCTCTTAGTCCTTCTAACTCCCTTGGCAACAGCCTTGATCTTACCATAGTCCTTAGAATAAAAGGTAATTATTCGATCTGTTTCCCCCAGATCCCATCCTCTTAATACTATACCTTCGGTCTTAAAAAGCTTACTCACCAATATCCACCGGCTTTAAGTTAGGATGAACAATGGCAACGCTGGCGCTGGCTCCGATTCTGGTCGCTCCAGCCTCGATCATCTTCTTGGCGACCTCAAATGTTCTGATCCCTCCCGCGGCTTTAACTCCCATATCGCTTCCCACCACCCGTCGCATTAAAGCCACATCCTCAACGGTCGCTCCTCCCGGACCGAATCCAGTTGAGGTCTTCACAAAATCAGCACCAGCAGTCTTAGCCAAAGTACAGGCTTTCACCTTCTCCTCATCAGTCAATAGAGCGGCCTCTATTATCACTTTGCAAAGAGCCCAACCTCGGCAGGCGGAAACCACTCCTCTGATATCATCCTCCACGAACTGGTAATCTCCTGATTTCAACGCTCCTACATTGATCACCATATCTATCTCCGAAGCTCCATCGTAGATCGCTTTCTTAGCCTCAAAAGCCTTGACCTCAGACACATTAGCTCCTAAAGGGAAACCCACTACCGAGCAAACTTTGACCGATACTCCTCGCAATAGCTCCGCGGCCAGGGAGACATAAGTTGGATTAACACAGACCGACGCGAATCTGAACTTCTTAGCTTCTTCACAAAGCTTAACCACCTGATCTCTAGTAGCCTCTGGCTTCAACAAAGTATGATCGATCATCCCCGCTATCTCGCTCTGAACAATGCCTACTCCAGCTTTAGCACTGATTCGAGAGGCTCCTGCCTTAACGATCTCCTTAACCGCCTCCGGACAATTATGGGCACAATAGCCATTCTCAGAGCAATTACGTTCGCCATTGCCACAACTAGAACTTTCACTATTCCCTTGAAGCTGTAATATAACTTCTCTTGTTACCTGGTTAACTATTCGTTCAAGGTCCATAATTTACAACTCCTTTCTCTCTAGCGCGCTAATCTTAGCTACTCGACGCGAATGCCTGCCCCCAGCAAACTCGGTTTCCAACCAAACTTTTACGATCTCTCTAGCCAATCCTTTCCCAATAGCTCGCGCGCCCAGGGTTAGGACGTTGGCATTATTATGTTCTCGGCTACTCCTCGCGCTATAGAGGTCATATCCCAAAGCCGCCCTGATTCCAGGGATTTTGTTAGCTACGATACAAGATCCTATCCCCACCCCATCTATCATTATACCCCTGTGGCATTCGCCCCTAGCCACAGAATACGCCACCTTCGCCGCAATATCTGGATAATCCACTGGTGAGTTAGAGGAGAAAGTCCCATAATCCTTGAAGTCATATCCTAGCTCCTTCAAATATAACTTCAAATCGTCCTTGAGTTCCACCCCGCTATGATCACAACCGAGAGCGATCTTAACGATTACCTCCTCCCCGAAAGCCTCCTCAATCCTCGGTAACTCTGAGGAAACTACTATCTTTATCTCTCGCTCTCTAGCGGTATCCCTAGCTAAAGGAGTGATGATAGATTCGGGAGGCACCTGTATTTCTCCTCCCCGCGGAACAGTTGAAATACTTTCCTGAGTTATTAAAGTCTTTGCTCCATCCTTATCCGAGAAGGTTACTATATTCTTGGCTCGCTTTTGAGAAGAGGTATCTTCCCTCTCTGAATTTTCAATAGCTTCTGCTCCTTGAGAATCTAATAAACGATGCACTATATCCCTGATCATGGCTCTCAATTCACTCTCCGAAGCCATCTATAATCCTCCTTCTCACCTAGAAAAGAGAGGGCTATTATCGTCCTCTCTTAGTGATTCGAGCTAGCATCTTATCACAAATCATTTTTCTATAAAGGTAAAGGCTTGGGGAAGAAGTTCCGATAAGTTTACGATCACCTGATCTCCCTTCAAATTAGCCAAGATTACCTTCATATCGGGGGCAAATTCAGCTAATACCTGCCGACAAGCTCCACAAGGATTACAAGGACGCTCCTTATCAGCCACTATCGCTATCGCCACGAAATCGTCCTCTCCAGCGGATATAGCTTTAACGACCGCGGTGCGCTCCGCACAGATAGTCAACCCATAAGAGGCATTCTCCACATTACAACCAGTAAAGATCTTGCCTCCTCTAGTCAAAAGAGCCGCTCCTACTTTGAAATCGGAGTAAGGAGCGTAAGCCTTCTCTCTAGCTTTTATAGCTTTAGATATAAGATCAGCGTAATCCATCTTCGGCTTTCGAAGTCTCAGACTTAGTTTTCCCACCATCATTATCTTTATCCGGCAATTTTATAATCCTGATCTTAGAGATCCGATGTCCTTCCACCTTCTCCATAACCATCTTCACTTTAAGATCATCCAACTGGAGAGTTTCCCCCTCCCGAGGGATTCTACCGAACATCGCAAAGGCAAAGCCACCAATCGTCTCGAACTCACCTTCAGGGAATCTAACTTCTACTATATCCTGAGCATCCTCAATAGAAACTATAGCATCCAATATTATACTATTATCATCTAATATCTTGAAGTGAGGCTCCTCGGTATCATATTCGTCCTGGATCTCACCAAATATCTCCTCTATGATATCCTCCATAGTCACTAGACCAGCAGTTCCTCCGTACTCATCTAGCACGATAGCCAGATGGGTTTTCCTCCTCTGAAAAGCGCGAAGTAGATCGTATATATTCTTGGTATCGGGAACGAAATAGGGAGGTCTTATTAGCTCCTCTACCTCTCGGATCGGTTTATCCTTCTGAGTGACCCAAAGGAGAGCCTTAGCATGAATAACACCTATGATATTATCGAGTGTCTCCTTATAAATAGGGATACGAGAATGTCCAGCTTCCTCAACGATCTTTGATACTTCCTCTACAGTAGAATCCTCCTCCACCCCAACTATATCTATCCGAGGGATCATAACCTCTCTGACGATCTTATCGCTAAGCTCAAAGATGTCCTGAATAATCTCTTTTTTATATTGGGGATCTCCCTCGTATAGTTCCTCTAAAAGAGCTATACCACCCTCAGAAGGAGAAGAGGGAACTATCTCTAGTTCCTCCGAACTGTCTCCCCCTAATAATCTAACGAACTTACCGGATATAAAGATCAAGAGGAAAACAATAGGGCTTATTAGCCAATTATAGATCCTGATTATAACGGAAAGTTTTATAGCCCATCTCGCAGGATCTTGTCTAGCTAAGGATCTAGGCACTATCTGAGCTAAAATAGCTATTAGGAAAAACATTCCCCCGATGGCTATCGCGAGACCTTTATTGCCCCATAATATAAATGCCAGGTGAGTGGCAAAGGCAGAGGAAGCCACATTAGCTAATACGATACCAGCCATAAGCGATATCGGCAGTCCCGGCTTCTCTATCAAGCTTATGAGCACCTTGGCTCGAGATTCTTCCTCCTTTTTCAAAGTCTCGATCTGAGATTTGCTTAATGATAAAAGGGATATATAAGCACAGGAAAGAAGAGCTGAGGCTACTAATAATAAACCTAGCGCCGCGATCTCCCACCAGGGGATCTCATAGATAACATCTCCAGCCAGGGTACTTACAGAATCTATATCACCTTCTGAACTTTCCAAAAAAGGATTACCCCCCAAATGGGCCCTTACTAGCCGTTCTCTGAACCAATTATCAATCGTGTTTATAGACCCCATCTAATTATACAATCTTATTTTCTCTTTGTCAAGTTAAATGCCCACTTTTGTAAGTGATAAGGGAGTCGCTAGATTTACTATCTGAGGATAATATCGAGTAGAACCTCACCCACCATCCTTAGGCTCTCTGGGCTGCATTTATCAGAGGTATCTCCTGTAGTGTGCCAATAAGGATAATCGAAATCTATTATATCTATGCATTTCACTCCAGCGACGATAAGAGGAAGATGATCATCCATTATAGCACTTCCAATAATATCCTCAAATTGATGATAACCTAACTTCTGAGCCGTATTCCAGACCATATCAACGATATCAGGAGCATAAGCTAGAGAATACCTCTCTTTATGTATATTTAGGTCCTTATCCCCTATCATATCTATTAATATCGCATAATCAGGGAGATATTGAGACATATTCTTAGCGAAATACTTCGAGCCGAGAAGCCAATCGTTATCTAGAGGATTATCAGGATCGAACCAAGTCCCTGCATCCTCTCCATCGAAGAGCACTATTATCACCTCTCGCTCTAAATCCTGCGAGCTTAGAATCCTAGCTATTTCCAACAAGACGGCGACTCCAGACGCTCCATCATTAGCTCCGATAACTGGCTCACTCCTCCTCTTCTTACTTGGATCCTCATCGGCATGCGGACGAGTATCCCAGTGAGCCGCTAAAAGAATCCTCTCCTTGGCCTCCCCTTCTGGAGAGAAGATAGCGATGATATTCGTCAATTGGTAGCCAAAGGAAGTGAAATTCTGGGTATCTACCCTATCCGCATATCTCCTAAGCTCAGCTATCAGATACTTCTTCGCTTCAAAATGTCCTTTAGAGCCAGGATAACGCGGTCCAAAGCTGACCTGCTTTTCCAAATAGGAGAAAGCACTAAGAGCATTGAATTGCTCAGCAGAAGAGATGCTTACCTGACTCACTAAAGAAAATAGGATAATTAGCAACAGGGTGTATCTCAACATAGATCCCCTCCTCACAATTGGTATTTTCAACTACAAATCGAACTATATACGAGAAAGAAGAGATATAATATTAGGCCAGCTATGATTATCTTGCTAACCATTATAAATCTCTTCGGATGAGATAGTTTTATCATCTTAACCCGCAAGTTGTCAACCTTCTCAATACCGATTACCAATGTATTAGTGCTCGTCAGACCCTCACAACTAACATCCTCTTGGAGATATGATCTCTCAGTCCTCGATTTAAGATATCCTAAAGAGATGAAGAGACCAGCTATCATCAAAGTTGAGATCACGGTTGAGGGGGTATGAAGAGGAAAATCGACCGCGCTATTGATCGCGATCCCTGCTAATCCAGAGATCATCCCTAAGCTTAGCCACCGCCAATATTTATCATCTAAATTACTTATGATTCTAAGACCATCCCTAATAAAAAAGAAGATCGCTAGTGAAAAGAATATCAAGCTAAATATTCCCACCTCTGCCGCATATTGCAGGTAATCGTTATGAGCATACATAGCGGTAGCGCTATTATAATGTTTTATATAATAGTCGCATCCCCCTCCAAGATTATCATTCGTCCAATCCAATCTATATCGAGGAAAAGCCCGATGAAAAGTTCCCAGACCAATACCGAAGACGGGATGATCCTTAATCATATTGATAGCTGATCTCCAAATCAGAGTTCTGATCTTAAATGAACACGGATGAAGTATATACATACCTCCCAATCTTAATAGATACACCCCTCTTACTCTGAGTATATTACCAACTGATATCCCCAATAGAATAAGGAGGATTAAAGTAAATATTATAACCCGCTTTCTATCCATCAATTTCTTCCTTATCATCAACATCAGGAAGAATAGCATACCAAAGGCTATACTTATGAATCCTCCTCGCGAGGAAGTGAATAACAAACATAGAGAGAGAATTGTCAATATAGTTCCCGATAATATTTTCAATACCACCCTCGTATTAGCTAGGAATAAGCCGAGAGCTAGAGGTATCATTAAAGCTAAATATCCCGCTAGTAGATTAGGATTACCATATACCGATTGCACTTGTAATAGCTTATCTATTCTCATTTTTATCTCAAAGCCGAATAGACTGAATTGCAAAGTATAACTGAGGAAGTGCTGGCAGAATCCGTATATGGCTACTAAAGAGGCGATAGTTAACATAAAAATCAGAAGATTTCTGATCTGCCTCTCAGTTTTTATATTATTGACTACCACATAATATATGATCGTATAGGTTGCTAGTTTGTAAAATTCTTTTTTACTAGTGGAGCTATCTATTGAGAAGTTTATAGATATTAGGGATAGTAATAATATACCTAATATGGATATATCCAGAGGAGTAACTCTAAATATAAACTTAAGAGCAGTGGTCATCCTCCATAACCAAAGGATGAGCAAAGCCAAAGTTATATAGTATATCAAAAGGATAGAGACGGGTGATCCTCTATCTCGAGTCAAAGGTATATATAAGCTCAGTAGTCCTATTAGTATCAGGAGAAGGTGAGTTGAATATCTCTTATCTGCTTGAGACATAATCATCTCTTCCCTATCTGCTAACATCATAACGAAACCCTCCCTAATATGATAACATATTTTATCTTAATTTCCCAGATCGAACTAAAATTATTTTCTTAACTAAAGAGGGATGGATATGGTTTATATCCAAAGTTTCTCATTATAGCTTGATTTTTGTGAGGATATATGATATACTTAAAACCATATTTATAACCTAACTTTGACAGCTAGGAAAGTTGAGAGCTCTCGAACAGATGGAATATCTCGTTCTATACGATAAGGAGTGATGAGAATGAAACGTTTCAGTTGGCAGATTCTTTTAGGCTTATCTTTGATTGCATTATCTATATTTTCTTATATCATTCACTATACAATCTTTAGAGATGTCTATCATATCTTCATCTACTTGGTAGGGGATATTGCCTTTGTCCCTATCGAGGTCCTGTTGGTTACCCTGATAATACACCAGCTACTGAGTAACAGGGAAAAACGCGCCAGATTAGAAAAGATGAATATGGTCATAGGAACCTTCTTTAGTGAAGTTGGAACAAGACTATTAACTTATCTTTCCGACTTTGACCCTAAACTGGATAAAATTAGAAGTGAGCTTATTGTGAGCAACAATTGGTCTGAGCAAGAATTTCTTAATGTTAGCAAAAGTCTTAAGAATTATGATTATGGAGTCGAGATTCAAAAGGTCGATTTAGAGGATTTACGCAATTTCCTTACCGAAAAAAGGGATTTTTTACTGCGGTTATTGGAAAACCCCACTTTGCTTGAACACGAATCCTTTACAGGGCTTCTCCGGGCGGTTTTTCATCTGACCGAGGAATTAGACAGCAGGAAGGATTTTAGTCAGTTGCCCGATACCGACTATGAACATCTTGCCGGTGATATAAAGAGAGCATACGGTTTGCTAGTCTATGAATGGCTGGATTATATGAAATATTTGAAAGATAATTATCCCTATCTCTTTTCTCTTGCTATGAGGACGAATCCTTTTGATCAGGAGGCATCACCAGTAGTAAGATGAAATGATTATAATATCATTTTCGAGTGTCGTGTAACCGTCAAAATATAAGATAAGCCCTAGGTGTTAAGGAGGGTGAGCTATGAAAAAAGCTGAAATTAAAGAAGTAACCGTAAAGATCGATGGCAAAGAGATACCAATTAATCAGTTTGTAACCGAAATTATAGGGCATACAATTTTAGGAATGATCTCTCCACTTAGAGAGGTGGGAAACCCTCGAAAAATTGAGATCAAGGTAGAGCTTGAATGCTCCTAGGGACTCAAACACCACAGATTAGATAAGAGAAACTTTATGAAGTTCTACCCTTGTTAGAGTCTATCTTCCTCAAATACTTTGATCTTATATCCAAAAGTCTTCATCTTTTATACCGAATTGAGGATAAAGTTGAAATTATTTCTGAAATATTAGATAATTATGATGGTAACTCTCAAAGAAGGGAAAGGAGGGAGAAGATAAAAATGTTGAAGAAAGTGATGATTTTAGTTTTGCTATTCAGCATAGTAACATTAGCAATAGGTTGTGAAAAATCAAAGCCTATTATAAAGTATGGCAATGCTGAGGGATGTGTTAAAGATGCTATTACCAAGTTAGGAATTGAAGGAGCATCGGTAGTCATTGGGGGTAAACAGGATAAAACTGATGGTAATGGAGAGTATAACATTGCTAATATACCAGTAGGAAATCAAAGTATTAATGTTTCTAAAGAAGGTTACCAAAGCTATACCGGGAGTGTAGAAATCAAGGAAGGTTCAAATAACCTAGATGATATCTTACTAACTCCTCCTATGACTCCAGTTACATCGCTCAGTTCAGTCATCCAAATTACAAGAAAGTGAGTTCAAGACATAATTTCCCCCTCGTCCTATCCCTCTCCCACGAGAGGAGAGGGTCTCTTGCTAGAAAGGAGAGCATAATATGAGAACTGTTCCACTTGGAAACACCGGTGTCGAGGTGAATGTGTTTTGTCTAGGGACGATGCTTTTCGGGAGTAGCACCGATAAGGCAATGTCGTATCGCCTACTGGATCAATATGTCGAAGCAGGTGGCTCATTTTTGGATACCGCCAATGTATATGCCCAGTGGGTACCGGGCTACGTGGGTGGCGAAAGCGAAACCTTGTTGGGACGCTGGATGCGGGAGCGTGACAACCGTTCCCAGATATTCATAGCTACCAAGGTGGGATTTCTGATGCCGGGCGTCGAACGGGGATTGCGGAGACATCAGATAGAAGCGGAATGCGAGAAGAGCCTTAAACGACTAGGAGTCAATACAATAGATCTCTACTATGCCCACGTCGATGATCGGAATACGTCCTTGGAGGAGACGATGGAGACGTTCGATCGGCTGGTGAGAGCAGGCAAGGTGCGCTTCATCGGAGCGAGCAACTTTTTGGCGTGGCGTCTGGAGGGGGCGCGTTGGGTTAGCCAAACGCACAACTGGGCTGAGTATTGCTGTATACAGCAACGCTACTCTTATGTGCGCCCTAAGCCCGGGGCGAGCTTCGATCCTCAGATTGCCGCCAACGACGATTTGCTCGATTACTGCCGCGCCCGGAACATCACTATGCTAGCCTATTCACCTTTATTAGGAGGCACCTACACCCGCGCCGACCGACCCTTGCCCGAACAGTATATTGGGCCAGATAGCAACGCACGTCTGACTGCGTTGAAAGCTGTTGCTGAGGAGAAAGGAGCCACCGCCAATCAGATCGTGCTGGCCTGGATGATACAGAGTGAACCGTGCGTTATACCGCTGATTGGGACCAGTAGCGTTGAGCAGATGCGAGAGAACTTAGGCGCGCTGGAGATCGAACTCAGTGCTGACCAGATGGCTCGGTTAAATAACGCTTCTGCTTAATTCCCTATAGCACAACCTCACCAATAAATAAGGTATAGAGTCCTTCAGGGAGAATTGTTTAAATCACCCTCCCCTAACTCCTCCCATCGAGGGAGGGGAAATAAAGAGATAAGCTCTATCTGGATGTTCCCTCTCCCCTCGTGGGAGAGGGATAGGGTGAGGGGGGATTTATATCTTCAATTGATAATCTAAAACTAATAATGGGAACTTATTTCTTTGAAACTACTTAATTAGAAAGAAAGGTGAAAAAGTATGACTATTAGAGATAAAATAATATTATCATTTATCCTCTTATTACTATTAATCGCCTCGGGTTGTGCCAGCCCTCAAGTGAAGAGGACAAATCCCGGAGAAGAGAAACCTCGAATGACTATAGAACAGCTTCGAGAAAGGATAGCCCTTGATCCAAGAGATGCTTCTGCTCGCTTTGAATTGGGAAAGCGTTTAGCTGAAAGAGGAAATTATCAAGAGGCGATATCTTTCCTAGAAACTGCTCACGAGCTAGGTTTATCTGGCGACGGTCTAGGGGATTGGCTGCGCCTGGTTAGAGCCAAGTTAGAGCTGATGAAGAACCACTACGAATCCGATCCCTACTTCCAATTAGGAGATATCTATTATAATAGAGAGGATTATCCCAAAACTCTCGAAAATCTCCAGAAAGCTATCGAATTAGGACAGAATGATGTAAAGACTTACAAATTACTGGGAATGACCTATTGGCAGCTTGGCGATTTTGATAAATCAGCCGAAGCCTTCAAATCTGCTTTGGATATCGATTCGAATGATGGAGATGTCGCCAATTGGCTTGAATTCATCGAGGTTGAGATAGCTCTGAAGAAGAATCCTGACGATAAGGAAGCCTACTTCAAGTTAGGAAATATATACTACTATGATGAGAGCTATAATGAAGCTATCTCCGAATATAAGCGGGTTTTAGAGTATGATAGTCAGCATCAACAAGCAAGAAGAATGTTGGGAAAAGCTCAAAGAGCACTCGAAGGGGATGAATTGATAGATAAGGGCAATGTAGAATATGACGAAGCCGATTATGAGGAGGCTATAAAGCTGTATAAAAGGGCGGGAGATATATTCGAGGAGATAAGGAATAATAAGGCGCTGATCAGAAGTTCAGGAGGGGTAGGAAATGCCTACTATATGCTCAATAAATATCCCCAAGCTTTAGAATATTATAACCGAGCATTAAGAGCCGCCAGGAGAGCTAAATATAGAGAAGGGGAAGCCGATCAATTGAATAACCTTGGTAATGTTCACTACTCCTTGAGCAACTATGATGAGGCTAATAAATATCATCTAAAAGCTTTAAGTATATCCAGGCAAATAGGTTATCGGTGGGGAGAGTCAGATCAGCTAAGCAACGTCGCTAGCATCTATGCCAGCCTAGGAAAGTATCCTTTAGCTCTAAAATACTATCAACAAGCATTGCAGATAGCCCAGGAAATAGAGGATCGCTATAGGGAGATCAATCGTCTGAGTGGATTAGGTTGGGTATATTATCGCCTCGCTGATTATTCCACCTCCATCGAATATCACAAGAGAGCTCTGAAATTAGCGGAGGCGATCGAGGATAGATATTCTCAGGCTAACAGCCTGAACGATCTAGGGAATATCTATTCCGACTTAGGCGATTACCCTCAATCCTTGGAGTATTATGAAAAAGGGCTTCAATTATCACAGGATATATCAGCTAAGGATATAGAGGCTAGTCTTCTTAATAACTTGGGCAACCTATACTCCGATCGGGGTGATTATACTCCAGCTTTGGATTGCTATAATCAAGCTATTGCGATAGCTCATAGGATAGGTGATAGAGGAGGAGAGGCTTTGTATCTAGGAAATATAGGGCTCTCCTATATGGAGCTGGGAGATTATGAAAAAGCCCTACAATATCAACAAGAGGCTTTGGAGATAGATAGAGAGACAGGAGCCAAGTTCTTAGAAGGAGCAGTTTTAGATAACATCGGCCTCATTTACTATCTTCAAGGGAAGCTTGATCTCGCTAAGGATTATTTCGAGGGCTCGGTCAAGATACTTGACCAGCTAGGAAGCAAGAGGGAATTCGCCTTTGCTTTGACCGACTTAGCGCAGATATACTACGAATTGAAGGATTATAAGAGGGCGTTGGAGCTCCATCAAGAGGCTTTAGCTACCAGTCAGGAGATAGGTAATAAGGTGAATGTTGCCAATGTGCTTAACCATTTGGGGGAGACCTATCAAGCTTTAGGTGATTTAGAGGATGCCCAAAAAAGTTATGAGGAAAGCTTAAATATCTGTAAAGAATTAGGTGTCTTGAGCGTTATGTGGCAGAGCCAAAGCAATTTAGGTATGCTTCAAGAATTGAAGGGCGATAAAGAGAAGGCTATCGCCTATTATAAAGAGGCGATAGACACTATAGAGAGCATTAGAGGGAGATTGAAGAGCAAGGAATTACAAGCTGGTTTTATGAAGGCGGAGGATAAGATCGATGTATATGAGAGGTTAATAAACCTAGCTATAGAGCTTGAATCTCCTGAGAAATGCTTGGAGTATCTAGAGAGAAGTAAATCGGAGGTAATAAAGGAGATATTCGCAGGATTAAAGCCAAAAATCGAGAATGAATATGCTAGAGAGAGATTCGAGCAGATAAGTGAATTAGAGGGACGAATAGAAGCTACAGAGAAACAATTGGCTCAAGCAACTTCGGAGGAGGAAATAGAAAATCTCACCCAAGTCTTAGCGAAAACTAAGGGAGAGGTCAATCAACTGATGCTGGAATTGGATAATGAACATCCCGAAGTATATAACTTTCTAACCGTTCATTACACCACCTTTGATATTATTCAAGAGCAATTACCAGATAATACCCTGCTTATAGAATATGGGCTCCTGGACGATTATTTCTTGATCTTCACGATCTCCAAGGATTCCATTGTGGCTAAATCGGTCAAGGTCTGCAAAGATGAGATAGATAATCTAGTCATAGACTATAGAAGAGAACTACGTCGTCCCCTTCTAGGAAGCGAAGCTGGCTCAGAGGCGCCGATAGAGGAGTTATCTTCAAAGCTCTATGGATATTTAATTCTTCCCATCGAGGAGGAAATAGAGAAGTTCGATACTATAACCATCGTTCCTTATGGTTCTCTCTATTATCTTCCCTTTCATGCCCTTCAGAGAAAACTCCCCTCAGGAGAGCTTCAATATCTTCTGGAGTGGAAGCGAGTAGCTTATCTTACTAGTTCAACCTTGATGGATCTTCTAAAGGGAGGTAGCTTAAGCAGAGGAATGAAGGAAAGCTTAATAGCCTTCGGGAATCCAGATGGGACCCTAAAATCTGCCTTAGAGGAAGTAGAAGCTCTAGGGAAGATAGTAAGCGAAGCTGAGATCTTTACTCTTGAGGATGCCACGAAGGATAAATTCTTAACTTATGCTAAGGATTATAATATAATCCACCTAGCTACTCACGGTTATTTAAAACCCAATCCTAAAAATTCTTATCTTGTTTTAGCTCCTAAAGGGGAAGGAAATCTAACGGTATGGGAAATTATGGGGGAACTAACAGATGCTCTAAAAGATGAGAATCAACTTGTAGTTCTCTCCGCGTGTCAGACAGCCTTGCAGGAAGGAAAGCAACTTCAAGGTAAGGAACTATTGAGCCTAGCTTCAGCTTTCACTAGGGCTGGTTCTCCAGCGCTAATAGCGACTTTATGGAGTGTAGATGACAAATCCACTAAGGAACTTATGCTCGATTTCTATGAGAATCTGAGAGATGGGAATCACGATAAATTGGAGGCTTTGAGGCAAGCTCAAATATCTCTACTGGGGAGTGGCAAATTCGACCATCCTTTCTTCTGGGCTCCATTCATACTTATCGGAGACTGGAGATAGAAAAAATTTTCAAAAAATATTGCTGGATATGCCTTAGAGGAAGGCATCTGAGAAAGGTTGCATGGCTGCTCTCAGAGGCTGACTGATGAGGATATGAAGGCAAGGGAAGGTGAGTAAACAGAACTGGAAGGTTACTTGGGGCTATTTATATAATCTAGTGATCGCTTAATAAAAATAGCGAGGAGAAGTTTCTCCTCGCTATATCTGAATCAAATATCAAATTTTCATTTAGCTCTTATTGAGAGCCTAAATATCTAACGATATCTTCTCTAGAGAATGCCTCTCCACTTACTGCGACTGCGATCGAAAACTTATCCTGAACGCTATTTACTTGAATTACTCCCACCTTGGTCTCCTCACTGCCCAAGGAGAGGCCGGTTTCGGGATCGATTAACTCCTCGCCTGGCTTATAAACCTCGAGGAGCATCCCCACGGTAATTCCAGTATCCGCTCCGGCGTTGATATAAATCTTATCAAGGGTATCAGCCTTAACAACTCGACCTTCCCAAGGCACAGTTTCCATCTGAGCAACTATGAAGTTGATCGCATCTTTAATCGCCTCACGGGTAACCTTGCCCAAGGGAGTCTTCTCAAAGCTAGAACCTCCAAAGGCGATCCCTTTATAAGCACCAGCCACAGCTACTCCGGTAGTCTTAGCCGTCTTCTCTACATGACGAGATTGGAGCACCTGGCCAGTGGTGGAATCATACATTCTAACATCTATAGCCACATAAGCTACTTCTTCACCTACTCCTATCTCTAGCCCTTTGACTTTTACTGCCCCTGCGCCACCAGATTTCTTATGTTCGAATTCGGTTATAGCCCCTCTGATCAATATCTGAGCGCCTAGAAGCTGGCCTACTTTAGCCGCAGTCTCCGGTCTGATCCTACCCTCTTCGGCGAGATCTTGCTCAGTTATTATATCTTCTAGGGCTTGTCTTTCGACGACGATGAATCTGTCCGTCTCAAACAGGGCAGTGGTTAGCATATCTGACATACCTTCGCCGATCTCCCAACTCGGATCCCACCACCAATTTTGCACCTTGTTCTCGAAGCCTGCTACCGCGATCCTCTTCTTAGGTCCATAGTAGGGCTTAGCCTCGGTCTCCTGAACTGTTACTTTAGAGGCTTCGTATGATTCCTGCGAAGACGTGGTTTCCTCTTTAGCTGTAGTGATGGTGGCTGCACATCCAGTGAAGTAAAAAACGAACAGGATAAGCAACCCACACATCAAAATTGATAACCTCTTGCTCATTTTTATTACCTCCTTAGTCTTATTTTTACTATTAATCTGACTTCTAACGCCTATCAAAAGCCAGCACAAACTACTATTAGTCCTCAGATGATTCCTCCTTCTTAGTCTCTTCCATTTCCTCAAACATTTGCTGCATCATCTGAGCGAAATCAATTATCTCTCCGGTGATAGCAGTCTTTGCTCCACTCGTTCCAAAGTCTATCACTTCCATTTCACTGGACATCTTGCTTTCCTCTTTACCCTCCTCATCCTCCGTCTCTACTAGAGTGTCGCTTATGCTCCTCGCAACTGGGATGATAGGGATATCTTTATTCCACCAGAGCTTAACTTGACTAGT
>CAZSTA010000067.1:0-16796 GCA_964609495.1 uncultured bacterium
GTTCATGTAGCCTTTAATCAACTCCTGCTCTATCTCCTCGCGAAGCTTTCTGTTCTCCCTAAGCAGAGCTAGAAATTCCCGCATCAATCCGTCCCGTTTTTCCTTGAGGAGGCGGTATCCTCTCTTAGCCACTATAACCCTCTTCTTCAGATTGAGGAGCTCCATCCGCGTCGGATTAATATTTAACCTCATTTCATCATTCCCCTCGTCTTAAGTTACCCTTGCCTCCTTCTCTTTGTGTAGATATCGCTTGATGTATTCATCACTCACCCGCTTTAACTCCGAGGTGGGTAGTATCGCCAATAGCTTCCAGCCAATATCCAGCGTCTCTTCGATCGATCTATCCTCATATTCTCCTTGTCGAACGAACTTATCCTCGAACTCATCGGCGAATTTGGAGTAGAGCCTATCAACCTCGGAGAGCGCGGCCTCCCCCAAGATCACCGCTAGTTCCTTAACCTCTTTGCCCCGAGCATAGGCGGCGAAGAGTTGATTCATAAGGCCAGGATGATCCTCGCGAGTCTTACCAGAGCCGATTCCCTTATCCTTTAGACGCGACAGGGAGGGCAAAACATCTATCGGCGGATAGATACCTTTATGGTGCATCTCTCTAGTTACGAAGATCTGCCCCTCCGTTATATACCCTGTCAGATCAACGATAGGATGCGTTTTGTCATCCTCGGGCATAGTTAGGATCGGTATCTGGGTTATGGAGCCCTTCTTACCTTTGATCCTTCCCGCTCGTTCGAACATCGTAGCTAAGTCAGTGTATAGATAACCGGGATACCCCCTCCGTCCAGGAATCTCCCGGCGAGCGGCGGATACCTCCCGCAAAGCCTCACAGTAGTTAGTCATATCAGTTAAGATGACGAGGACATGCGTATCATGTTCAAAGGCTAGATATTCAGCCGCGGTAAGCGCCAGGCGAGGAGTAGTTATTCTCTCTACCGCGGGATCATTAGCTAAGTTTACGAAGAGCACCGCCCTTTCAATAGCGCCAGTGTTACGGAAGTCGGTGATGAAGTAATTCGCCTCCTCAAAGGTGATGCCCATCGCGGCGAAGACGACTGCGAACTCCTCCTCCACTCCTAATACTCTAGCTTGTCTAGCGATCTGGGCCGCGATGCGGTTATGGGGCAACCCAGAGCCTGAGAAGAGGGGTAGCTTCTGTCCACGCACTAATGTATTTAAGCCATCTATGGCGGAGATCCCGGTCTGGATGAACTCGGAGGGATAATCCCTACTATAGGGATTGATCGGACTACCGTTGATATCGAGTCTCTCCTCGGGGATGATCGCTGGTCCATCATCTATAGGTTGGCCAGAACCGTTGAAGATACGTCCTAATATATCCATAGAGACCGGTAACTCTAATCCTCTCCCTAAGAATCTCACCTTACAGCCATCGACATCCAACCCGCGCGCTTCCTCGAATAACTGCACTAGAGCGGCTTCGGTGGTGATCTCCAGCACTCGTCCTCTTCTCACTTCCCCATCGTCAAGCTCGATCTCCACCAGTTCATCGAACTTCACACCCTCGATCCCCTCTATTACCATTATGGGACCTGCTATTTCGGAAATATTCAAATACTCTCTGAGCATCTTTCCATCCTCTAAATAAAATTTTCCTTTATTTAAGATATTCTCTACTTCTGTCACAAATGTTAATCCTGTTCACCAGCTTTTTGTATCTGTTCATCTATCCTCTCTTCAATCGCGGAGAACTGTTCTAATTTATCATCGTCTATATACTTCATCCTAGCGATCTCTTCTCTTACCGGAAGATTTATAATATCTCTGATTCTTATTCCCTTCTCCAGAGCCTCCAAGGCTCTGTTATGAAAGTGAAGTATTGTTTTGAGCATTCTGTATTGCTTATTCTGAGAGGTATAAGTGTCCTTCTCGTGGAATGCGTACTGATGAAGGAAATCCTCCCGGATCGATCTAGCCGTCTCCATAACCAAACGCTCCCTATCGGATAGAGCCTCAATACCAACCAGACGCACGATCTCCTCCAACTCCGCTTCCTCTTGCAGAATCGCCATAGCTTTATTTCTCAAATCGGGCAGATCCTCGGCGATGTGGGTTTGGATATAGTCTCTGACACTATCAAGATACAGCGAATAGCTATTAAGCCAGTTGATGGCCGGGAAGTGTCTGCTATAGGCTAACCTATCTTCCAGTCCCCAGAAGACTTTTACCACTCGTAGGGTGTTCTGAACAACCGGGTCAGATAGGTCTCCCCCAGGAGGTGAAACCGCCCCGATAACGGATAGAGAGCCCTCTCGACCATCGCTTCCCATACAGATGACCCTTCCCGCTCGTTCGTAGAAATCAGCGATTCTAGATCCCAGATAGGCAGGATATCCTTCCTCACCAGGCATCTCCTCCAAACGACCGGAGATCTCCCGCATAGCCTCTGCCCATCGGGAGGTAGAGTCCGCCATCACCGCGATGTCATATCCCATATCCCTATAATATTCGGCGATAGTAATACCAGTATATACGGAGGCCTCCCGAGCCGCCACTGGCATATTTGAGGTGTTGGCGATGAGCACCGTTCGTTTAATCAAAGGCTCGTCAGTTCGAGGGTCCAGCAATTCGGGGAATTCCATCAGAACATCTGTCATCTCGTTCCCTCGCTCACCACAACCGATATAGACGATTATATCTGCATCCACCCACTTAGCTAATTGGTGCTGAACGACCGTCTTACCACTTCCAAAGGGACCGGGAATACAGGCTGTCCCTCCCTTCGCTATGGGGAAGAAGGTGTCTATAACCCTCTGACCAGTTATCAGAGGCACAAATGGGGGCAATTGACGCTGGAAGGGCCTGCCCCTTCGCACCGGCCACTCCCTGAGCATCTTTATCTCGTGAACCGTTCCCTCGGGGCTCCTCACCGTAGCGATTACATCTTCTACGGTGAACTCCCCTTCCTCGAGGCTTTCCAGTCTCCCCTCTATTCCTTCAGGAACCATTATCTTATGTAAAACAACCTCGGATTCCCTAACTACCCCTATGATATCACCTGCCTGAACTGTATCTCCTACCTTGAATTGAGCCTTGAAATCCCCACTTCCATCCTCGGCTTGGGGACCGAAATACCACTTTCTCTTCCTATCAATTCCGGGAATGTCAACGCCTCTAGTTATATAATCGCCCACTTGCGATCTAATTATATCGAGCGGTCTCTGAATCCCATCGTAGATCGAGGTTATAAGTCCTGGAGCTAACTCCACGCTCAAGGGCATTCCCGTGGAGATGACAGGCTCTCCAGGTCCTAAGCCCGAGGTCTCCTCATAAACCTGGATCGTGGCTTCATCTCCCCGAAGCTCTATGATCTCCCCTATGAGCTGTTTCTCACTAACCCGAGCCACATCGAACATCTTAGCATTTTCAATTCCCTTGGCAACGACAACTGGTCCAGAAACCTTGATTATCCTACCTTCCTTCATCCGAAATTACCTCCTGCTAGCCCTCTCTAAATCGAAACTTATGGGGAGTATCTCTTCATCCTCTTCTGAGAATCGGCTGCGGTGACGTGTTAGGCTATGATTTGCTCTCACTCTGGAACGACCTGATAGCGGAGCCATACATGCCCCTCAGCCTGAACTTGGACGGAAATCAGTTTTAGCCGCGTTGGCCACTCGTCAGGTTTTAACTCTGGTGAGTCAAACAGCGATGGCGTCTCTAGGCCACCTATTATGGCCGGAAAGAACACAATGTTGATTTCGTCTATAAGCCCAGCACGCAAGAGCGCGCCGTTCAACTTGCCTCCAGCTGTTGATATTACACACGTAACTCCCAACTGAGATCCCAGTTTCTCCATAGCAAGGTGGAGATCAACTCGCCCTTCCCCTGCTATCAAGTAGGGAATATTTTCGCGCTGGAGATAGGCTAGATACTCGGGTGGCGTATGGTGGGCTACTAAGACCAGCAGATGCCATCCCTCCCATCCCTCTTCTGGCCATTCCTTGTAAACCCATCGGACGCGTCCTCGACTATCCACGACCGTGAACCATCCCCGATGTCCCGGACGATGGACGACAGCGTGTGGCAAGAAGTCCTGATATAGCGACTTAGGATCACCGGTGACAGGCGGGAGAGGCTTGGGAGTCTCGTTGCTCTTAACAAGAGAGCCACTGCCTTCAAGAGTGGCTTGTGGTTGGTGGGTGAACTTGAGCCACTCGAATACGTCAAAATTGCTTGATCCCGCGACAGCCTGCCATCTTTCGTCCCCGTATAGCAAAAGGACGTCGGG
This sequence comes from uncultured bacterium, assembly GCA_964609495.1. Lineage (GTDB taxonomy): Bacteria > CAZSTA01 > CAZSTA01 > CAZSTA01 > CAZSTA01 > CAZSTA01. The sequence continues at coordinate 4,265 of CAZSTA010000067.1, forward strand.
CGCAAGCGTTACCCTCCCATCTACTGAAGCAGTCGTTTGGATTACTACTCGTGGTCTGCCCATAAGCGCTTTCCCCCTTCACGACCTCTATTCCTCATCCCTGAATATGATATCCGAGCCGACTGCTCTCTCTACCATCCTCTTCATCCTCTGCCTACCTATTCCCAAGCTACCCTGGTTGTTGGGGATAGGAATTATCGCTGGAAGTGTGGCTTCTTCGTCTAGTTCTAAATCATCCATAACCGAGTAGAACTGCTCAGTGATCAGGATAGCTATATAGCTTCGATCTTTCAGCAATTCCTTCATCCTGTCGAGTGCCTCACCTTTGGTCTGGACTGGAAAGATATTTCCTCCCACCCCTTTAAAACCAAGGAGAGAGGCGCGATCTCCCACTACCGCCAATTTAGACATAAGTCATACGCAACCTTTCCTCGATCCTCTCCTGAGGTATATTGTAAAGCTTCCCGGAGAAGATTATCCTGAGGTTCTTTATCTCCGTCTCCTTAGCGATGATGTATCCCACCAACGGTTCTATTCCGGAGGATACATACTTCGTCCTATCGCGGATATATTTCATTATAAGATCATCCGCGACCTTATCAATAGCTCTACTTTGAGCCTCACTTATGAAGTGTCTATAATAAGCGCTCAAGAGCTCACCCCAGGAATCGAGAGGATTTCGATAGACTTGGACAAGTTCCTCTATCTCTAACTCTCCTCCTGCAAGCAGGAATTTGTCTATTTCTTTTTCGCTCCTCCCTTGCCTCTTCAGACGCAATAAGATCTTTAAGTTCTCTAAGTCTATGGTTAGCTCGATCAGTCCCTTTAAGAACTCGCTCTTAGATCGCGAGGCGATCTTCGAGGAAATTATAAATCTATATCGGTCTATAATTACGTCTATATCCTGAGGATTGCCAGAAGCCTCATAAACCCTAGTGGCTTCATCCACCGCTTGGGTATATTCTATGGGAAATACTTCGCTTATCCCCGAATGGACGAGATCTTTAAGTTGTTCTATGCTCGCTAATCCTTCCTTAACCAACTCTCTTTCCAGCTTATTTTTGGTGAGTCTCTCCTTCAAGATCGCCTTTAAATTTATGAAGTCATATTTACTAGCAGTGAAGAGAAAAGCGGTAGGCTCAGGAGCGATCTTCCTTATCAATTCAAGCACCTCCGTCCGAGCGCGCTCTAAAACAACCTCGAAGTTGCTCGGATCCGTTATATCCTCAGCGAGCTCCCCGTAAGGAGGGACCTCCTTGAGCATCCGCAGAGCCTCTGCCGCTCCCCTAGCCTCCAGTAATTGCCTTAGCCTAGCTTCGGTTAAAAGGCGAGTCTCCAATACCTTTATCCTTGCCGTGGCATAACCATAAGCTGTGGGAGTTAAAGTGCGACGCTTATCTATTGATAATGGTGCCATCATCTTTCCCCTTAACCTTTCTGCTGCTCCGACGATCTAGATCATTCGAAGAGGATATCGGCTACCGATGATTCTAGTGGCTCTTTGAGGTTAGAAATGATAATATTAAAGGAATTATTGATCTGAACTCCTTTGCCTCGCAGGATAAAGCCCCCCTTTATCCTATCATCCGGAGGACCGAACTTTAATTCTCCCTTTTTACCCCTTTTCTTCAACTCCTCGTTGATCTTGTTCAGGAACTCGTCGGATATCCTATCTTTGTCCTCCGGGGAGATGATCACCGTCTCGTCTCCCTTCACCGAACTATTCAAGAACATATTCTGAAGCAAGTTTTGATAGTCCTTATTGGGCAGTCTCATCAAAGTGAGAAGTGCCTTCTGAAAAGCTTCCTCTATCAGTCTCCTCTTCAGGCTTAAGATATCCATAGAGATCGCAGTTCTAACCTTAGCCAATTCCTTCCTCTTGAGATCATCCGCTCGAGTGCGAGCTTTTCTTATCTCCTCAGTTCGATAGGAAGAGATATCCCTCCTTCCCCTCTCCGCTATCTTCCCTGCTTGCCGATCTGCCTCCTCTTTTATCCTCTTCGCCTCCAGTCGAGCCTCTTCCCTTATCGCCTCAGTTATCTTAGAAAGCGCCATCTCTTCACCTTTCCTCTTCTTTAAGTTAACTGCAAGATAATAATAAGGCCTGCTAGGAAGCCGAGAACTGCATAGGTCTCCACCAAGGCTGGCAGTAGAATCGCTCTACCTGAGGATTCGGGTTGCTTGGCAACGAAGTTCACACAAGCGGCTGAGGTCTTACCTTGCCAGATTCCAGTTAATAACTGCACTAATCCCATAGAGATTCCCGCGGCGAAGATCCCGAAGCCTCTTAGAGGTTCTAGCGGTTGAATGCCGACAAACAAGCCAATACGAGCCAGGATCAGCAGAGCAAAGGTGAAGCTATAGAATCCCTGAGTTCCTGGTAAAGCCATAATCACCAGCAGTTTACCAAATAGCTCCGGTGCTTCCGAAAGGGCTCCTGCTGCTTGGACAGAAGAGATGTGAATCCCTCTCCCTGATCCCATAGCTCCTAGTGCAGCGGCGATAGTCGCTCCTAAAAGCGCCCATCCCATTCCGTCTGCTCGGAAGTAGTAGATCAACAGTTCCACAATGTTCTCCATTAATTTTCCCCCTTATAAAGGAAACTTTTGAACCTTGAGTTCTACTGCCTGCAAAAGTTTCCTTTAAAATATATGATCGAAGACTGGTGTTAACCCTCCTCAGATATTCTTATATTTCTAAGCTCTCTTCGGAAGGGTTTGTAAGGTTTGCCACCCCCCTCGAAGAATCTGTTATAGAACTCTAAGAACGTCAGCCTTGCTGGGTGAATGAAAGCCCCCAGGATATTTATGGCGAAGTTAAAGATATGCCCTATGATGAGAACGATTATGCTTATAAGAGGATTTCCGATAACTACCAATGCCAAGATGTTGATGACCATCGCAGTTCCCGAGGTCGTCAATCCCAAAACTAAAAGGCGCGAGTAGGATAGAACATCGCCGAGGAAACTTGCTATACCATAGGGACTTATGATTCCATAAAGTCCTATAATCCACGTCCCTATTTTGCTGATAATACTCGTCTTAAATCTGAACTGGGCCGCTAGCATTCCCCCTAAACTACCTATTACCAGTATCTTCCCGAAAGTAATAATCGAGGGTGAAATGGCTGGTGGCTTGGCTAAGAGTATAGAGAGGATGAAGGGAAGCCCTATTATAATGATGCCTGGTAAGAAGAGCAGCCAGGTCAACTGGTCTCCCAAGGCAGAAAGCTTCCTTCCGTTCCTCCAATTATCATAGAATTTGATAGCGATTCCCAATAGCTGGTTTATAACTCCAATAAGCCAGACGACTCCTAGAAGGATCATTAACCTCTCTATAGGATCGATAACCATCAGGGTCTTTCTCAAATTGATAAGGAGGCGGAAGATAGCGATCTCGGTCGAGAGATAATCTTCGGTTAAGAGGTCTCCTGCCCAGTTGCCGGTGATGATTCCTATGATCAGCGTTGATATGCCTGTCAGGAAGAAGAGTTGGAAGAACTTCTTCTCTCCCTCATTAAGTTTGTACTTCCTCATAAAGAGCAAACAGAGAACGCTTAAAATCGTCCCATAAAGCACATCGCCGAAGCAGAGTCCGAAGAATATACAGAAGCTCAGAGCAGAAAGCGGCGTAGGATCAACTGAGTGATAGTCGGGCGATCCAAAAAGCCCCGTTAAGAACTCGAAGGGGCGAAGGATTTTAGGATTCCTGATCTCTACGGGAACATCATCCTCTTCACTTGGCAGATCAAAGAGCATCTCTACATCTGGAAATTCCCCTTCAACTGCGCTCTTTATAGCAGGCTCTTCCTCTTTCCTAATCCACCCTTCTAGGATAAAAGCCCTCTTGGTATTAGCTAGAGTCTTATGAGCTTCTAATTTCTCTTTCTCCGCAACTAAATTGTCATGGAGAGCCCATAACTTGGGTCGAACAGGTAGCAACTCCGCACTCTTCTCCTTCAGCTTTAAGATATTCGCCTCCACTAGCTTCACTTCATCCCTTATTTCATCCAATACCTGGCGGGGAGTTCCTTTCAAAGAGGGGGGGAAGGATATTGAAGAGAAGTTATATTTACTCAACAGAGGGGATATCCCCTCCTCATCCTCCTTCAGGTATATCAGGAGGAGGTATTTATCACGCTGTTCCTCTCGAACTGTATTGATATATATCCTATCAGCGATCTCGGGATCTAACTCATTGAGAAATTGATCCTCTAATCTAGAGAGCATTACCCCGATCTGAGTTTGCGTCCGTTTCGATTCCCCCAATTCCTCGAGAGGAATATCGAGATCGATCCAAGGGATCAACTCTCCTTCTATACTTCTTAACCTATCCCTTTCCGAGGAGAGTTCGGATATCTCGTTCTCTAGCTCTCTACATCTTTGATGGATGAAGCTCTTATCAATTTTTAAAGCCTCTTCATAATCGGATTTGGATATCTCAACTTGATTTGAGAGAAAACCCTCGATGAAGCCAACGCTTTTGTTCTCGACCTTATTTAGATAGTTGATCGTCCAATTTAGGTGTGAAATCTCAAGCTCTACTTCGGTTATATCTGGATCACCATTTACTATAGGATCATCATCTATAAGATCTGATTCTGCCAGTTGTCCCCTAATATCCACTAAATGAATAGACCCTAACTTTTGAAGAAAGGAGATCATAGCGTCTTTCTTAGAGATAGGACCTACTAAGGTCACCTTTTTCATCTTGACGATCGCCATCTATATACCTTCCTCCTTCATTATCCTAGCGACGATGATCTCTATAGCTTTTGACATTCGCCTATTTCCTTTTTTCAATAGCTCCTCTTTTTCCCTCTCCCCCTCCTCTCTGATCTTTTTACTCTCCTCCTCTACCTCTCTTTTTGCCAGGTTTAGAATTGATTCAGCCGCTTCCTTAACCTTTTCCTCAGCTTCCTTCTTGTTCTTAGCCACCTCATCCCTAGCTCTTTGGAGGATATTCTCTGCCTCTCGTTTAGCTTGATCTATAATTGTATCTGCGTTCTGCTCGGCCTCACGTACCTCCTTTAAAGCTTCGAGCGCCAAAACTTCTCACCTCGCTAAATTGGCGTATTATAAACATACCAAATTCAAGTCAGGCCATCGACCTGACTTGGAATAATAGCTACTTCCCAACTGGTTAATATTCTGAGTCCATTTTAAGCAAATGCTCTCACCACTTAGGAATTTAATCCCGTGTTCAATCGAATTAGCTTTTATAACTAAGATTAAGTTTATCATATTTAGAGGGATTTGTCAATACTTTTTCCTACTTAGGATAAGGGAGGAAATTATATCTTGAACTCCCTAGCGAAAAACTAAGAATAACAAGTTATTCACTTGAAGTTAATTATGTAAACTTCTCCGTATGCGTTTCACCTAAAATAGAAGAGCTAGGAGATAAAAAACCTCTAGCTCTTTACAAACAATATAATACCCTATTTTATCTTTCTACCGGTAATTCCACATCCTCATCAGTTCCACCCTCTTGCTTTACAAGATCAGCCGCCCATTTCGTATCGCACAAGGTCGCGGGGATATAAGGAAATTTCTCTGTAGAGCCAGGGGTAATAGCGTGTCCATCTGAACCGATAACGATCTTCGCTCCTGCTCTCAATAATTCCTTCACCAAAAGATGATAGGTATCAGCAAGCCCCATGCTTCTCCAAACCCAAAAGTGGGAGAAGCAATTTGATACCTCCACTATTGTATTGGTCTGGGCGGCAACCTCGGCGAACTCTCGAAGGTAGCCATCTGGTAGCTCATCGAGTCGCTCTATCATAGATCTAGGAGCATCCCAAGGATGAAGTATAACTCTCACCTCGGGATTCCTAGCCGCTTCGAGCAACATCCGATGGCAATAGTCTATCGGATCATCTTCGCAAGGTATCTTGGGTAAGACTGACTTGCAATGAGGAGCGACACTTATATAATCCAGCACCTCTTTTATCTCATCAAGTTTTGGGCAATCTATCTCCCCTTTGTCATCGGCTAACTCTATCTCACAGGAGAGATATATTTTGAGGGGCCAATTCCCTTTATCGATCTCCTCGCGCGCGGAGAAGAAGTGATCAATACCTCTGCTCTCGAAGTAATGATCTGTTATCCCCAGATGAGTATAACCCCGCTTAGCATACTCCTCGACCGTCCTCTTAAGATCTAATTCTCCATCTGATCTATTCGTATGCAGGTGAAAATCTATAGTATCTAGTAGCAAATAGTCACCCCCCTCTCTATCTCCTATAATAAGGGATTTCTCTTGTTCGAACAAAGTAATCGGTCATCGTTGCTGGAACGAGGATACCTCCTATTCCCATCCCTCCTCTTCCCATCTCCACCTCCACGATCTCCATATTCTGCACATCAGTAGAGGTAGTAATATATCTCTGCACATAATCGCCGACTAGAGGTCCCAGCATGTTAGCCCCGATTATCGCTAATAAGATAAGACCTAGGCTGAATCGTCCCGTGCCAAGTATGATGAAGAGGAATAGCACTGAAGATAGCAGGTTGGCTACTGCGATGCTGGTGCCACAGCGACGATGAATGGCTAGGTCCTTATCTCCTCGAGACATCCTATTTAAACCTATCCTGGCGGCATTCTCGATAATCTGGGGAGGAACGGCCGATCTGATGGTGAAACCATCAGAATGAGCTATACCACCCATCTGCTGAGGACCAAATTGCTCCTCAATCACATTGATCGTGGCATGCTCTAAAGCGTGATTGCGGCGAAGTCGTTTATCCCCTGCTATTTTAAATATCTGGGTTGGAGCACTAAGCAGAGTGAATATGGATTGAGCGAAGAATCCAGCCAGGATAAAGGGCATTATCAACATAAGTAATATCAAAAGTGGAAATACTAACACCTATTCATCTCCTTCTTCCCAAGACCTCACCAACCTCTGGTCTGTAACCTCTGATGAACTCGCTTGTCTTCATCCTCCGCTTTCCAGCAGGTTGAAGCTCGGATATCGCCAGCATCCCTTCCCCTGTCGCCACCTTTAACTTCCCCTCTGCTATATCTATTATCTCTCCTGGCAAGTGCTTCTCCGAGGAAGCGGTAATTACCTCAGCTTCCCCAATTATGATCCTTCTCCCTTTATAATAGGTAAAAGCAGGCGGATGGGGATCGAAAGCTCTGATCCTCCTCTCTATCGCGGGGGCAGGGAGCGACCAATCTATCAAAGTTTCGCCTTTGTCTATCTTATGAGCATAGGTAGCCTGGCTATGATCCTGAGATATACGAGGCGCCCTTCCTTCCGCTATCAAGTCGATCGCCTTCAGCAATAATTCTGGGGCTAATCTGGATAATTTATCGTGTAAAGTTCCATAAGTTTCCTTGGGATCGATCTCTATCTCCTTCTGGAGGATTATGTCCCCTTCATCCAGCCCCTTTGCCATATACATAATCGTTATTCCGGTGACCTTCTCCCCATTTAAAATGACTTGCTGAATAGGGGCTGCACCCCGATAGCGAGGAAGCAAAGAGGCATGAACATTAATACATCCATACTTCGGGATCTCTAGGACAGGGTGCTTGAGTATCTGTCCAAAGGCCGCGACCGTTATCAGATCGGGTTTGAGACCCCTTAATTCCTCAACAATTTCGGAAGCCTTTTGGGGTTGGTTTATGGGAAGAGCATATCTCAAAGCCATCTCTTTGATGGGGGAGGATCTCATCTTATATCCTCTTCCGTGTGGTCTATCAGGTTGAGTCACGACCTTGAGCACCTGATGCTCACTCTCTATAAGGGCTTGTAGGGAAGGAACTGCGAAATCGGGGGTCCCCATAAAGACGATGCGCATTTAAGATATCACCCTGGCCTCTTTATCTTCTCTATTCTTTCTATGCCATCTCCTCATCTTCTTCTCGATCGTCTCTCTCATAGCTTGCCCGACTTTATCGATTATCAAAATCCCGTCCAAATGCTCGATCTCGTGAACTAAAGCCCGAGCCTTTATATCACAAGCCTCGATAGTAACTTCTTCTCCCTCTGAATTTAACCCTTTAACTACGACTCTCTGAGGGCGACATATCTCCACCTCTATCTCAGGAAAACTCAAACATCCCTCCTCTAAGGTAGCTTCTCCCTCGCTCTCGATCAACTCGGGATTTATCAGGACGATCAAATCCTCCTCAACATCAATGACGATTATTTGCTCCAATACTCCAACCTGAGGAGCCGCTAAACCAGCTCCGGGAGCGGCATACATAGTTTGGATCATATCATCTATCAAGGCCTTGGTTCTTTCCGTGATATTCTCTACAGGCTTAGATTTCTTCCTTAGAATAGGATCTCCAAATTTTCGTATCTCCAGGATAGCCATTATCCAAACACTCCTTTGAAATTTTACATCATCCCTAAGGGATCAACATCTATTTCCAGCTTGACTCTCCCCAACGATGAGCCAATCCTTTTTAAACTCGACCTTATAAGGTCATTCATATCTTCGACCCTCTCCCCTTTGAGAGTTATCAGCCAGCGATAGCGGTTCTTGAGTTTAGCAAGAGGGGCTTGAGTTGGTCCCAATATCTCGATATCATCCAGCTCTTCCCTGACTTCGCTCAAAAAGAGCTTCATTCTCCCTGCCGCTTCTATCACTGCCTTCTCCTGAGGATGAGTGAGTAGTAAATTTATGAAGTGAGAAAAGGGGGGATATAGCAATTCTTCCCTTAATCTCATCTCTTGTTCGTAAAAAGTCTCATAATCGTGAGTCCTAGCCGCCAATATACTGTAGTGATCAGGGGCATAGGTCTGAATTATAACCTCTCCTAATTTGCTACCTCTTCCCGTTCGTCCCGCGACCTGAGTCAGAAGTTGGAAGGTTCTCTCCGCCGCTCTGAAGTCGGGTAAATTCAGGGCTGTATCAGCAGTTATTACTCCCACCGTAGTTACCTCGGGGAAGTCCAACCCCTTAGCGATTATCTGCGTTCCTACTAGGATATCTATCTCCCTCTTCTTAAAAGATCCGAGCATAGAGCTATGAGCGCCCTTTCTGGTTGTAGTATCGGCATCTAACCGTAATACTCGACCTTGCGGAAATTTCCTCTTCAGCTCCTCTTCAACTCGCTGGGTTCCTATCCCAAAGTGGCGGATATATCTGCTCGAACATCTGGGACAGACATCTGGCGCTTGTCGGGAATACCCACAGTGATGACAACGCAGATCTTTGTCGGTGAAGTGATAGGTAAGAGAGACTTGACAATGAGGACAGCGAGGGACATATCCACACTCTCTGCACAGGATAAAGGAGGCATATCCTCGCCGATTGAGAAATAAGATCGCCTGCTCCTTCTCCTCAAGGCAGCGGTTAAGGGATTGGGTTAATCTTCGGCTGAAGATACTCCTATTACCTTGTTTCAACTCCTCTCGCATATCCACGATCTCGACTGCGGGGAGAGGTCTCGCCTCTATTCTCTCCGGCAGTATCGCGAAATCGTATCTTCCTTGCCCTGCGGAGAAGCGAGATTCTAGAGATGGCGTCGCGCCTCCTAAGATCACCACTGCACCCGATAATTCCGCTCTCTTTACCGCCACCTCTCGAGCATGGTAGCGCGGGACAGTATCCTGCTTGTAGGAGGTCTCATGCTCCTCATCTATAACGATTAACCCCAACCTCTTCAGAGGAGCGAAGATAGCACTACGAGCGCCAATAGCTATATCCGCCTCCCCTTCCTTGAGGCGACGCCATTGATCATATCTCTCCCCTATAGACAACTGACTATGTAGGATCGCGATCCGTTCTCCAAAGCGGGAACGGAATCTCCCGATCATCTGAGGAGTAAGGGATATCTCTGGCACCAGGACTATAGCTTGCTTCCCTTGCTCCAACACCTTAGCTATAGCTCGGAGATAAACCTCCGTCTTACCGCTTCCAGTTACCCCTTGTAGGAGGATAACTCTACTATTTTCGTCCCTCAGTCCTTCCTCTATAAGCTGTTCGGCTTTATTTTGAGCCTCGGTCAGCTCGAAGTGCTGATCCTTCTCCACAAAGATTCCATCTATAAAAGGATTCCTCTTAACCTCGATCTTTTCTAGCAAGATCAATCCCTTTTCCTCCAAGGCTTTAAGAGGGGAGAGGGAGGTATCTGCCAATTCTAAAAGTTCAGATTTAAAATATCCATTAGGATTAGCGAGGAGTAACCTCAATATCTTAATTTGCTTATCTGCTCTCTTCAAAGATTTGATCTCATCCTCTATCTCTTCTGGATCCTTTGCTAATTTCACTATATCTTTATATTTAACTTTGACTCCTTCATCTCCTAAGCGGGTTTCTATTCGGATTAGATCTTTCTCCTGTAAGGCTCTTAAAGAAGGATAGATATCCTTTGCCTCTATCTGCTCGACTAATTTGTCTAACTCTATCTCCCTATATTTCTCTAATATCCTCAGAACCTTGGCTCTTCTAGGGGCTTTGCTTTCTAAGAAGGATATAACATCAAAGGGATTATCCGTATTTAGACGAACCACTCGATAACTTTTGATCCTGATCCCAGCAGGGATGGCTGCCTGAATCGCCTCTCCCCAAGAGCATAAATAATATTGAGCTATCCACTTGGTGAGCTTCAATATCTCATCATCTACCAGAGGTTTCTCATCTAAAACATCCTCTATCTCCTTGAGCTTCCCCTCCTCCAGCTCTGACTGATCGGCAAAATCAACAACATAGCCAGTAAACATCCTCGATCCAAAGGCTACTAGGACTCGCTTCCCCAAAGCCATCTCCATCTGTAAGTGAAGGGGAATGATATAGCTGAATAATTTATTTACAGGTAGAGGTATAGCTACTACAGCATATTTAGGAGATTTGTTGATCATAAGCCATCACACTCAATATATATCCCAATACTTAATCGGGGGGAAGCTTCTCCTGTAATCTTCTCAAGATATCCCAATAAGCCCCTTTGTAACCTCTCCCGATAGCCTCTACCAACACCCTATTATCGTTATAGTTATAATTCTTGGCGGTATCCTCTCGAGCGGCGAAGAAGAAGCGCTCATCTTCACCTATCAACTCAGCTAGGTGAGATTCCATCTCCTCTCCTAGCTCAGGAGAGATGTAGAATATAGGCCACAATAGACCTTCATTACCCTCTACTTTACCGAAGAGACTCTTATTATCTCTGCTCACTCCCTCTCTTTGAACCATCTTCGCGAGAGGAGTCCCTGGGTAGATCCTAACCCCTGCGGATACTCCTACTCGATGAGGATCAAGGGCTTTCATCAACTCTATGGAATCTCGCAAGGTCTCTTTGGTCTCTCCTGGCCCACCTAGGAGCAGATCGAACATAAAGATGATATCATACTCGCGGCATATAGAGGCTGTCCTTCTTATATCAGATATGGTGAAATCCCTTCCTAAGTTTCGTAGTATCTCATCGCTTCCGCTATCGACTCCGAAGTCGATCCCCACACAACCAGCTTTCTTCATCAGAGAGGCTAACTTCTCGGAGAAGGGAAGGGGGCTGGCATAGGTATACCATCTTATCCTATCGCCCAAACCACTTCTGATTATCTCCTCACAAACATCACGAGCATGCTCTTCAGGTAGATTAAATTCGCTATCACAGAGATGAAAGCGATCTATACCCATCTCCAAAAGATGCCTCAACTCCTCCACCACTTTAATCGGAGGGCGCAGTCTATATTTTCTCCCTTTGCTAACTGGATCAGCGCAATAGATGCACCTCTTCTCGCAACCTCGCTTAGTTTCTATACTCCCTTGACCACCCTCTCGGAAATATCTTCCACTATCAACAGTTGTGCGTCTGGGGGATGGTAACTTGTCGAGATCGAGAAATTCGCATTTATTGCGAACGAATACTTCTCCCTCTCTGGACACCAGGTTGGGAACAGAGGTCAAATCCCTTCCCTCGTTTAAGGCTTCCAGAAAGAGAGGAAGGGAGAGCTCACCCTCTCCCTTTATTCCCCAGTCTATCCCACAGTAATCCATTATCGCCTCTGGGATCAAGGAGAAGCCACATCCACCTAAGATTATAGGAGTATCCGTGACCTCCTTGATATAACCGACAACCTCTTTAATCCAGGGAATAAATGATTGCTGGCTAGCATAGTAGGCATCATCTATATTGCGAATAGTTATCCCTACTGCGGAAACCTCTTGCCCTCCGAAATATCGGGCGATATCTCCCTTGATATCCTCCGAGAAGGCTAGATCTAGGATGTCTGCTTCATAACCTTTATCCCCTAAAGACGCGGCAATATAGTCCAGGGCAAGGGGAGCAACAACAGGCTTCATCAGATTGGGGTTTATTAGGAGAATCCTTCTCAATTCGATCCCTCTTCTCCGAACTAGCATTTTCATTTATTCGACATTCTCAGGACATCGCTATAGGTGGCAAATAACATCAGAAAGATCAGCAGAATTAGACCGATATATTGGATAAGTCCCTCCTTCTCGGGGTCCAACGGCTTCCCTCTTATAGCCTCTATCCCTAGAAGAAACAGATGCCCTCCATCCAGAATAGGAAGGGGAAGAATATTAAAGAATCCAAAAGCGGTGTTT
>CAZSTA010000068.1:0-16719 GCA_964609495.1 uncultured bacterium
AAAATAAGTATCTCCACAATTAGAAATTCGGTCAATATATAATAAGGGAGTTTCTGAATTGCAGAATAGCTATGAAATTATATAAGAAGTTTACTCTTATAATTTTACTGTTTTTGCTCATACCGCTGACAACGAACGCTCAGGAGAGGGCGAGGATCGGGATCATTCTACTCTCACGAAGCTCCGATATTGAGAGTGCGATTCGAGGTTTCAAAGATGCTATAGCTGAGAGAGGGACAGCCGTAGAATACAAAGAACAGGACGCTAAAGGGGGTATGGCAACCCTCATATCCACCTTAGAAAGATTTATATCCTCTAAGATAGATATAATCTTAGCTCTTGATACCTTTAGTGCCCAAGCATCTTTGGAAGCCACCTCAAATATTCCGATCATAGTCTGTGGGATCCCAGATCCAATTGAGGCAGGATTAGCGATTAGTATGTTCAGTTCAGGTAATAATCTAACTGGAGTGGTTCGTCAAGTATCTACTCTTAATATCTTGCAAACTTTGAAGGATATATTACCCTCGGCGAAGAACCTGGGCTTCATCTATGATCACCGAGATCCTTCCGCTGAACTCAAGCTTAATATAGCGAGAGGGGTATGCAGGGAACTCAACTTAGATTTGGTAGAAATAGGGCTCGAAGAAGAGGGAGATGCCTTTCGAGAGATCTATTCTCAATCAGATAAAGTGGAGGCTTTTTTTGTAACCACTCCTCTTGCTTTCCCCTCTATAGAGGTAATATCACAGCAGGAGAAGATACCCATATTTGCTGATGATTTTTCCTTAATAGAGAAGGGAGCGATCGCAGGATTAAAGGCAAACTATTATGAGTTGGGAAGGCAAGCGGGCGGAATAGCCCTCAGAATAATAAAAGGAGCTTCTCCCGAGAATATACCTCTTGAGTATCCCAACGAGAACGACTTGGTGATAAATTTGGAGATAGCAAAGCAGATCGAGGTGGATGTTCCCCTAAAGGTTATCTCTCAAGCTAAAAAGCTGATACTTCCCGAGGAATGAATATCTTATCTGCTTAGAAGCATATAAAATGAAGGATCAGATCCTAAATTTATATGCTTTTATTTTTTATTGACATTATAGACTGATTATGGTATAATATATCAGGATGATCATACTTATCATATTTATCATATCTATTCGTCATAAAGATATTGATTAGGGGAGATAGGCATAATGAACAGCAAGATCAATTGGAAGTGTTATGGATCGGCGACTTTAGGGGAAAGGGGTCAGATCGTTATTCCTATTGGAGCTCGCGGGGAATTCAAATTGGAGGCAGGAGATAAGTTGTTAGTATTCGGTGGTGTTGGAGATGCTATAGGGCTTAATTCTCTGATATTAATAAAAGCTGATGCCCTTTCCGAGTTTATAAGTAAAAGTATGGATGAGTTAAGCGATTTAATGAGGACCCTGGAAGATTTAAATAAGGTAGAGAAAACTAATTAAGGAAGATTTAGCTGATAGGAGGAGGCAATTAATGAGGAGAATCGTTCAATTTTGCGTGAGATATCCTTGGCTTGTCATCGCCATAGCTATCATCACTACGGGCATCTTTGGCTATTTCGCCAAGAGTATTGAGATCGACAATGATATTATGAATATGTTGCCACAAGAAGAGCCCGCGGTAAAAGCTATGGATTACATTGAAGATTGGTTTGGTGGCACGGGATCAGTTATGGTAGGATTGGAAGCTGATAATATCTTCACCGCTGAGGTGGTCAAACAGATCGATGAATTAACCAAGAAATTAAAGGAGCTTAAGGATGTATATCGAGTTATGAGCTTAACCAATGTCACTCAGATCATAGGCACTGAGGAGGGGATAGAGATCACCCCCTTGATCGGAATCGAAGAGGAACTTGAGGGGGAAATTCCTCAGACCGAGGATGAGTTAAAAGCCTTTCGCCAGCGAGTAATGGAAGAGGAGAGCTATGTAGGTTCCCTTATCTCCCCAGACGAGGAAGCAACTCTTATTATGGCTACTCTGGAACCGGGGACTGATCCTGCAACTATAGCTGAGCAAGTGAAAGAGACCGTATCAACAGTCAATGGTCCTGCTAAGATCTACCTGTCAGGACTTCATATCATGGAATATGAAGCTTTTATTAGCATCGGGAAAGATCTATCACGTCTGGCCCTCTTTTCAGTTATAGCTCTGGTGCTCATCCTCTATCTGAGTTTTCGTAGTCTTAGGGGAGTCCTTCTCCCCTTGCTCAATGTGGTCATCAGCACGATCTGGGCTATAGGATTGATGTCCATTCTAGGTTATAAGATCACTATAGTTGGAATTGCCCTCCCAGTGCTTCTCATCGCTTGTGGAAGCGCCTATGCGATTCATGCTCTCAGTCGCTATATTGAGGAGTTGGAGAATAACCAGCCAGGTCGCTCGAAGAAGGAAGCTTTGGTAGATGCTATAAGCTATGTAGGTGTGCCGATCTTTCTGGCCGCGATAACGACTATGTTCGGATTCGGCTCCTTAGTTACCTCTAGCATCATCCCCATTCGCAGTTTTGGATTATTCACCGCTTGGGGTATCTTCGTAGCTTTCGTTTATTCGGTAACCCTTGTTCCCGCAATCCTCTCCCTACTCGGCATACCCCGGCATATTGAAACTGGGAAGAGCAAAGAGGGGTGGCTGAATAGGGCGCTAGGAGCTATTTCTACTCTGCCTGTTCGTCGTCGCTGGTGGGTAGTCGGAGCTGCGGCTCTCTTGACCGTCATCTCCATAGCTTATCTACCTAGCTTGAGATGGGAAACTGAAACTGGCTCTTTTTCAGAGGAGAGTCCTATAGAGAAGGCTAGTAAATTTATAGAGGACAGATTTGGTGGTTCCGCCTCTGTGGATATCGTAGTTGAGGGTGATATCAAAGATCCACAAGTGTTGAAGGCAATAGATGCAACCTCAAAGGATTTTGAGGATAATCCTTATCTTCGCTATCCTCGCTCGGTTGCAGGTATCATTAAGGATATGAATGTAGCTATGAATGAAAACGATCCCGCTTACGACATCGTTCCTGATAATCGCCAATTGATCGCCCAATATCTGCTTCTTTTCACTATGTCCGATGAGGAAGGAAGCTTAGGGGGTATGCTCACTTTCAGTGAAGATAAGGCTCTTATCTCCGCACGCTCTGATACTGATTTAGGGACATCTGAATTAAGAGAATTAGTGAATGATATTCGCTCTTCCCTGGACAAGAACTTCGAGGAATTGGACGTGAATCTTATCTTGACTGGGATGCCTTCTATATTACTGATGATGGGTGATCTCCTTCGAACCAGTCAATTGTATAGTCTCCTAGCCTCAATTATTGCGGTTGGGTTAGTGCTTATGTTGATCTTTCGCTCCCCTTCCGCTGGATTGCTTAGTATGGTGCCTATCGGTCTCACTATCCTGTGGAATTTCGGATTGATGTCGGCAAGAGGAATCCCTCTGGATATAGTCACAACTATGCTCGCTAGCATCGCTTTAGGTATCGGAGTAGATTATACGGTTCATATCATATCTCGTTATCGTGAGGAGCTGCAGCGAGACAGTTACCCAGATATCGAACAAGCGGTTACCACTAAAATTCGAACCACAGGTAAGGCTATCATCTACAACGCAACCGCAGTTCTAGGTGGTTTTGGGGTATTAATGCTTTCAGAATTTCCTCAGATCGATATTTTTGGCGAGTTAACTGCTTTGATGACCATTGTTAGTGTCATCGGGGCTTTGCTTGTTCTTCCTGCTTTGATACTGGTTATTGGCTTCACCTTCAAGAGAAGTAAAGTTAAGCAGTAGTTGATATTCGGAAAGAGCCCGATTTAATAGTCGCAAATTTTTAGTCAAACTAATTTTTAGGGATAGGAGGTCGAAAAATGGTTAGAAAAGTTATAATTCTGGGATTGCTCATCATCTTTTCTCTATCCTTGGTAGCGATAGCCGAGGAGGAGTTGACCGGAAATGAGATTCTGGAGAAGGTGGATGAGCAGAATCAAGCTGAGGATGGGAAGATCAAGGTAAAGATGACCATCGTCAACGAGAAGGGGCAGAAGATGGAGCGTCAGTTGGAGATATTTACCAAAACCGGTGATGATGATAAAAGTTTGATCACCTTTCTCTCTCCAGCTGATGTCGAGGGAACTAAGTTCTTAACCGTTGGAGATGATATGTGGCTATATCTCCCCGCTTTGGGAAAAGTGCGTCGTATCGCCTCCCATATGGAAAATCAGAGCTTTATGCAGAGTGATTTCAGCTATTCGGATATCGGGGGTATGGGCTCAAGCTATGAAGAGGATTACGATGCTACGTTGATCGGCAGTGAGGAGATCGAGGGTAGCGATTGCTATGTCCTGGAGTCACAGGTGACGAAGGAGGACAGCGAATATGATAAAGCCAAGGTGTGGGTGCGCAAGGATATCTTTCTGGTAGTGAAGGTTGAGCTTTATGAGGATAGCGATTTGAAGAAGCTTCTCATTATGAGTGATGTTACCCAAGAGGGCGAGTATTGGATCGGACATCATATCGAGATGCATACCGTAAAAAAGGGTTCGAAAACCGTTATGGATATGGAAAGCGTCGAATTCGATATTGGTCTTGATGATAGTTACTTCACAAAACGTTACTTAGAGAGGTGATTTCTTTGAGATTTTCTGATTGGGGAAAAGGAGTAATATTTCTCGCAGTTTTCTCCCTCTTACTTCCCTACTCCATCGGGGTTTTTGCCGCTGATTTTAAGTGGAAGGGAGAGGTGGAGACAAGCCTTAGTTATACCTTTGCCAAGGAAGAAACGGAGCTCTCTGAGGCTGGAGGACAGCTTAAGCTCGAATTGGAGATAGAGCCAGATATGGATGCTTCTGGATATGTATCGTTAAAAGCAGTGAAGGATTTTACTGATTCCAACAGCTCTACCTCTCTATCTATAGATGAGGCTTACCTTAACCTTTACTTAGAGGATGTTGATACTCGACTCGGTTTACAAGAGATCTCCTGGGGGACAGGATTGGGGTTTAATCCCACCGATAACATTAATCCCCCTGATCTGAAAGGCTTCCCTCGCGAGTATGAGAAGCTCCCGGTATGGGCGATGAAGCTCGATTATTACTTCGACGACTGGGAAGTTACTGGAGTTTATATTCCTGCTTTTGTTCCTGCTGAGATTCCTCCTGAGATGATGGGAGATTTTCCTGCTCCTCCGCCACCTCCAGGGATGACTATCGTAGTCGATCCTCTTGTTGAGCAATTACCGGAGATGACTTTGGATAATGCTGAATATGCTTTCAAGATCGCTACCAGTATCCCTCGAGTCGATATGTCTCTAAGTTATTTTAAGGGAAGAGAGGATTCACCTCAAATCTGGATAGAGCAAACTCAGGATCCCGAAGATCCAACGATTATCCATCTTATTCCTCATGCTGTATATCCTTGGATAGATGTTATCGGAGCTGATGCGATCGCTTCTGTCCCCATAGATTTTATCAAGGAGGATGAGGAGATCGGAGTTTGGCTCGAGATGGCTTATTTCATTCCCGAGGAATTAGAGGAATTAACCGATCCCCAGAACGAGCCCTATCTGCAAGGGATCGTGGGAGCAGATTATACCTTCGAAGATGGACCTTATACGGCTCTACAATATATGTATCGGGGCGAGGGAGCGAAGGAGGGACTAGATAACAAGCCTTTAAGACAGGCGAATATTTTAGCTGGTGAACTCTCCCTTGATTGGGAAGATGATTGGAGTTCAGACATGTCCCTAATCTGGAATATGGATGATGGCAGTGGAGCGATTCTCCCTCGAATCGATTATCGTGCTGCTACCTCCACCGAGATAAGTTTGGGATTTGCCTTCTTCTTAGGAGAGGAAGATAGCCAATTTGGTCAGCTCGATAATCAAATCTCCCTTGGAATGAAGGAGAGTTTTTAGATAAGTTCATATTAAGGAGTGAAGATAGAAGAAGTTTATCCACTGAGTACCAGCTCTTTTTAGGAAGGGCTGGTATTTATTTATTTAGGAGATAAAGATGAGTAAAGAAGCCTTTTCCGTAGTTGTTATTGGCGGAGGTGTAATAGGGACCTCCGTTGCTTATTATCTAGCTAAGGAGGGAGTGGATGTTGCCTTAGTGGAGAGGGGAGGCTTATGCTCAGGAACCTCGAAAGCATGCGATGGCTTCATAGCCTTGGAGAATAAAACTACTGGTCCTAATCTCCAATTGGCTCTAAGAAGCATAAAGTTATATGAGGAACTTGCGGGAGAATTAGATCATAACATCGAGTATCGACAATGTGGAGGATTACTTCTCGCTAAGACGGAGGAGGAATTAGACTCTCTTAGGATATTAAAAGAGGAACTAAAACAAGCTGGGCTTGAGACTGAGCTAGTCGATAGAAGTGATCTAAGAATGATGGAATCCGCTTTATCCTCCGAGATAATAGGTGGGCTTCATTCTCCTTCGGATGGTCAGGTCAATCCCATGAAAGCGACTTTAGAACTCGCAAGAGCCTCCCAAAAGTATGGGGCGAAAATCTTTACTTATGAAGGAGTTTGTGGTATAATTAAAATAAAGGATTCTATAAGTTCCGTAGTTACTAACAGTAAAACTATACATACGAAGTTTGTAGTCAATGCCTCTTGGGTTTGGGCTCCTCTGATCGGAGAGATGGTAGGGCTGAATATCCCAGTCGTTCCTCGTCAAGGTCAGCTTTTGGTAACTGAGAAGGTTCCTCCCCTCCTAAATAAAGTTATGCTAGCCGCAGGATACTTGACGGTTAAATACGGTGATAGGGGGAGAGAAGAGCTAGGAGTTAGTTTTGCCGGTGAACAAACTAAGGATGGAGGAATCTTGATAGGCAGTTCAAGGCAATTCGTTGGATATAGCACTCGAGTCGAATTAAGGGTGATAAAAGCTATAGCCCACGAGGCGATAAGCTTCATTCCTCGTCTGAAAGATATACATTGTATCAGAACCTACGCTGGTCTTCGCCCCTACACTCCCGATCACCTCCCTATACTGGGAAAGGTAGATGAAATCGAGGGTTTCATTATAGCGGCGGGGCATGAAGGAGACGGAGTAGCTCTGGCACCTATTACGGGTAAGCTCATAGCCGAGTTGATAACGAAGGGTAAGACAAGCATATCTTTGGATAGATTCAATTTAGCTAGATTCAAGAAAGGAGATATTTAGTATGACTATAGAGGGGAAATTAAAGCAGATAGGGGTAGAACTACCTCCAGTTCCCAAGCCTCTTGCCGCTTATATACCGGCGGTAAGGACGGGGAATCTGCTATTCGTAGCTGGGCAAGGTCCTGTTCTAAGTGGCCAGATGCAATATAAGGGAAAGGTAGGAAAAGAGCTGACCTTAGAACAAGGGTATGAGGCGGCTAAAATCTGTGCTCTCAATTGCCTAAGCATAGTTAAAGATGAGATCGGGAGCCTGGATAAAGTGAACAAGATCGTAAAAGTAGTGGGATATGTAGCCAGTGCGCCTGGTTTTAACGATCAACCAAAGGTTATAAATGGAGCCTCTGAATTTCTAGTTGAGTTATTCGGAGAGAAAGGAAAGCACGCCAGAGTTGCCGTGGGAACAAATGAACTGCCTTTAGATATACCTGTAGAAGTGGAGATTATCGTTGAGATAGCGAGCTAAGATATTACGAGGTTTAAAGAGTGGAATTAGGGAAAAAGGGTCGGATTGTTTGGTCATCTAACGGAAGCCTTGGGAGAGTTTGAGCAGGGGATCAAAAATGTCTCTTGAAAATACCCTCGAAGTAATTCCCTTCGATATACCACTAGAGGGGAGGGGAAGTTAGATGGTGAGGAAAAGGGCTCCCACTATTTTGATCGTAGATGATGACATCAATATGGTTCGAGCTATCGAGGTTTTACTAAGGAAAGAGGGTTATTCCACTATCTCCGCAGGCTCTGGCGAAGATGTCTCAATCATATTGGGCTTGGAGAACACAAACGGAAAACCAAAATCCACGAGAGGTAATGATATCGATTTAGTGATCTTAGATATTACGATGCCTCGAATAAATAGTTATGAAGTGTGTAAGAGGATAAAGAGCGATGAGCAACTAAAATATATCCCGGTAATTATGCTTACCGCTAAAAGTAGTGTGGAGAATATGGTAGAAGGACTAGAATCGCCTGCTGATGATTATATTCCTAAACCTTTTAGGAGCGAGGAGCTGATCGCTAGAATCAAAGCTATGCTCAGGATAAAGGAGATGGAGCAGGAACTTCTTCATCGCAACAAGGAGCTGGAGAAGTTATATAGGTTTGGAATAATGTTGAATGCGGAGCAAGATATAGATAAACTCCTGTCTCTAGTCATATCTCAAGCTGTGGAGTTATCAGAAACCGCCGCAGGAATACTGATGCTCTTGGATAACCATAAACAGGGACTGGAGGTTAGAGCTAGCCTAGGGCTAGAGGTTGAGGAGGAAAAGCTTATAAGAGAGGAAGAATATAAATATTTGTTGGAGGAAAGTGAACCTCTCCTAATAAATAATCTTAGAGGAGATAATATCGCAGGAGTTGAAAAAGCTATTTTTGTTCCTCTTGTCTCGAAGAATAAAACTATAGGAATTATGATGGTCTTCAATAGAAAAGGAGAGGAGGTGGATTTTTCCCCCAGGATTTTTCGCCTATTAGCCACCTTTGCTAATCAGGCGGCTATAGCTATTGAAAATGCAATGTTATATAGAAAGCAACTAGAATCTGCTAAGGAATTTCAAGAAGTGCTTAAGCGCCTGGAGGAGAAGAATAGAGAGCTGGAGAGTTTTTCCTATAGTGTTTCCCACGATCTAAAAGTTCCCTTAGTTTCCATAGGAGGATTCGCCGCCCTATTACTAAGGAGGTTCTCTGGGACCTTAGATGATAGGGGGAAGTTGTATCTTCAGCGGATAAATGAGGATGCCAAGAGGATGGGTGGCCTAATTCAAAGCCTTCTGGAGTTATCTAGAGCAGGCAGAGTCTTAAGTGAATTCGAAGATATCGATGTTAAAGATATGCTTGATCTTATATATAGTGAGCTTGAGCCCCAACTTAAGGAGAAAGATATCAAATTATACATCCAGAAAGACATACCAATGATCAGAGGGGAGAGAGAAGGTCTATTCCGAGTCTTTATAAACCTTATTGATAATGCGATAAAGTATATAGGGAGTGGAGAGGACAAAAGGATCGAGATCAGATGTGATGATTTGGGGGAGCAATGGCGGTTCTGCGTATGCGATAACGGAATAGGTGTCCCCGATAATTATCAAGAGACGATATTTGCGGTCTTTGAGAGAGTGCCTGAAATGGATAGAGAGGGTCTTGAAGGCACAGGGGTGGGCTTATCCATAGTCAAAAAGATAATTGAGGCACATAACGGTAGAATCTGGGTGGAATCGGAGGAGGGAAAAGGGAGTTTCTTCTACTTCACTATACCCAAAAATATATGTTGAGAAGATATTTACGCCTAGAAAATCATCCTATACTCATCAAATTTGAAAGAGGGAGAAAAGTTAAGATAACGGTTGATGGAGAGATGATAGAAGCCTTCGAAGGAGAGCCAATCGCTATCGCTCTCTACGCTAGTGGGAGGAGAAAACTAAGGGTTACCTCTAAATTAGGTCAACCTCGAGGTATATTCTGTGCTTTGGGAAGATGCACTGATTGTTGTTCGATAGTCGATGGAAGACCAAATGTGCGAACTTGTGTTACTTATGTAAGGGAAGGTATGAAGGTCGAAACTCAAGAGGGATTGGGGAGCTGGAATATCGAGGGATGATTCGGAGAGAGATAGCGATAGTGGGAGCAGGAGCCGCTGGTTTGGCTGCTGCTTTGGAGGCGACCAGATATGGCGCCGAGGTATTAGTTATAGATGAGAACGCTAGAGCCGGAGGGCAGTTATTCAAGCAGATCCATAAGTTCTTCGGCTCTCAGCTACATCGGGCTAAGGAAAGAGGAATGGATATAGGTCGCCGCCTCCTTGAGGAGGCCCAAGAAGCTGGGGCGGAGATATTGTTAAATACCTCCGTCCTTGGTTTTTATGAACCCAATTCATTAGCACTTCTGAGAAACGATAGGGTAGAGGAGCTACATGCCAAAAGGATAATTTTAGCCACTGGAGCCAATGAGAAGGCGATCGCCTTTCCTGGCTGGACTCTTCCGGGGGTGATGGGAGCAGGAGCCGCCCAAACGATGATGAACTTGTATGGAGTCCTCCCCGGAAGAAATATTTTGATGATCGGCTCTGGGAATATAGGACTTATCGTCTCCTACCAGTTGCTTCAAGCTGGCGCAGAGGTGAAAGCCATCGTGGAGGCTAAACCTCAGATCGGAGGTTATGGAGTTCACGCCAGTAAAGTGCGCCGAGCGGGAGTTCCCATTTACGTATCTCATACCATTAAGGAAGCCAAAGGCGGAGACGAAGTTGAGGGAGCTATCATAATCGCTCTTGATGATAAAGGGAATCATATCCCCACAAGTGAGAGGGAATTAGAGATAGATACTATCTGCCTAGCAGTCGGATTATCTCCTCAAGTGGATCTAGCTCGCATGGCCGGATGTGAATTCATCTATATCCCAGAGTTAGGAGGGCATATCCCGATCCACGATCGGAATATGGAGACCACTTCCTCCGGAGTCTATGTAGCTGGTGATGTCGCTGGGATCGAAGAAGCTAGCACTGCCATGGAGGAGGGAAGATTAGCAGGAATCTCGGCGGCTACCAGCTTAGGATATATCTCCTCTGAGGAGTCCGAAAGATTAAAGGGAGACATCCTAAATCGTTTAGAGGATCTTCGGGCTGGTCCCTTCGGTGAGGTGAGGAGAAGGGTTAAAAGGCGAATATCGGGTATTGATGAAGAGATCGATATAGAGGGAGATCTCAAATCATCCTCAACTTTAAGAACGACGGGGGTTCTATCCCCTCAAGACTTATCTCAAGCGGAAGGAGTTCCGAGTATAGCTCGTTTGAAGAGAACTGCGGTGGCAGTTCTCGAGTGCATAGAGAGGATTCCTTGCAATCCCTGTCAGACCGCCTGCCCTAAAGGGGCGATCACCGTTGGGGATTCGATCGTGAATCTACCCCAGTTGAATGAGGACGTATGCGATGGTTGTGGAAGATGCATTGCGGACTGCCCAGGGTTAGCGATCTTCGTAGTAAATATGAACTATAGGAAAGACGAGGCTCTGATAATGCTACCCTACGAATATCTACCTCTTCCCAAAGTGGGAGAGAGGGTCAAGGCTCTTAACAGGAAGGGAGAGATAATAGGAGAGGCAAGGGTTATAAGAGTAAGAAACACTCCTCGTCAGGATCGAACTCCTATAATCTCTATCGCGGTAGCTAAAGAATTGGGGATGGAGGTCAGGAATATAGCTCCATTCTGACAGTAGGTTTCTAACCTATAATAGGTAATCCAGTTTTCCTGGGCATAATGATCGATTTCCCCTCACCCTACCGGGGGAGAGGGAGTCTTGGTAGAAATGAGAATATGTTTTATTGCTGATCCTAAAAGTATTCATATACAACGTTGGGCTAGATATCTTACAAATCGCTCTCATGAAGTGGTTATTTTATCGAGAGGAGAGGGATCGTTTGATAGTGTAAAATTAATAGATCCTTTCCTAAGAGAAGATAGCTTTATATCCAATATCCCCTGGATATACGGAATTATCAATTTAACCCGCTTCCGATTAGCTATTCGAAAACTCAAACCCGATATTGTTCATATCCACTTTATAAGCGCAAGGCATTTTGTTGATCTACTTTTCTATATTGGTATCAAAAATTTAACAGTTTCCAGTTGGGGATCTGATGTGATATGGGATTGTGAGGAAAAAGAGCCATTCAAACGCCGCTTTTGTATATCTGCTATTTTGCGCTTAGCAAAAGTTATCACTACGACTACCCACTTCTTGGCAGATGTTACAAGAAGATACACTCCTAAAGGGAGAAAGATTCATGTTATTCCCTTTGGGGTTGATTGCGAAATTTTCCATCCGGTGAGAAAGAGAGGAGAAATTGATAGACCCGTTACCCTGGGGTTTATCAAGCCAAATCTTAAACCTATCTATGGTCCTGAGTATTTAATTCAAGCAATGAAATTAATAGTTGCTAGATTCCCTTCTGCTAGACTTCTGATGGTTGGTTCTGGAGCGTTAGAAACTGGATTAAAAGAGATGGCAAGAAATATGGGATTAAATAATAATATAGTTTTCAAAGGAGAAATTCCTTATTCGGAAGTCCCTTTAATTCTCGAACAAGTTGATATATTTGTTATGCCCTCAGTTAGAGAAGCTTTTGGGGTTGTAGCTATAGAGGCCGAGGCTATGGAGATCCCTGTTGTGGCCACTAAAGTGGGAGGGATTTCTGAAGCTGTGGTGGATGGAGAAACAGGCATCCTTGTGGAACCTCGAAATCCACAGCAACTTGCTGAAGCAATTATAACCCTGATTGAAGATTTAGAGCTTCGGTTTGAGATGGGGAGGAGAGGGAGAGAATTTGTGTTAGCTAATTATAGATGGGAAGATAATGCGAAGATGATGGAGGATATCTACTTTAGGATGATAAGGGGATAGAATTTTGAATTATTCATGCAGTGATAGTTATAGAGAACTTTATGAGGAAATAGCTCAAAAATTTCCTCAGAATAGATTATTGGAGGGATATCACCATTTTCGCAGGCTTCAAATGGTATTGAAATTGATGGACAGATTAGGAGAGGATCTATTAGTGCTTGACGCTGGATGTGGCGATGGTATCCAGGCGGCAGCTATAAGTAATAAAAATAGAGTGATTGGAATTGATATATCTCAAACTAGGCTACGACGAGCTCAGGAAATCGTCAATAAAGGGAGCTTCATCAATGGAGATTTGCTTAGCCTTCCGTTCAAGGACAATATATTTGATGTAGTATTATTTCTAGAAGTTCTTGAGCATTTGCCTGGTCCTATTCCAGTTTTGAGAGAATTGAGACGAATTGTTAAGAGAGGAGGATATCTTATCCTAGATACCCCTTCAAAAACAAATATTGTAGATATCCTTCTTCGCTTAATCGGGAGGAATCCACCAAATTGGGGTCTCTATCTGGATAAGAGTCACCTTTTCTTCTATAATATGAGTGAAGTTAAGGGACTGCTGAAGAGGAGTGGATTTGATTGTCTCAAAGTTCGAGGGGCTCCCTGCCTAAGAATTAATTTGCCTATATTGGAGGAATATACCTGGGATCGTAGAAGATGGGGGATATATAAATTTACCGATGCGGTATTAGGAGCAATCCCTTTTTTAAGACAACTGGGGGCATTTCAGGTATTTATGGCTCGAAAAATTTAGAGAGGTGATTAATGTCCACATTCCTAAAGAATGTATCAGTGATTTTATTGGCTCAAATTATCACCTTTCTTTCAAGTATCGCTTCTAATATCCTTACTGCTCGAGTTTTAGGGCCAGAGGGGAAGGGGGTTCTAGCTATAGCAATGTTAATCTTCTCAATAATAGCCAGATTTAGTAGTCTAAGTATTGAGATATCAAATGTATATTTTATTGGACAGAGAAGGTATAAGGTCGCTGATATAGCAGGTAATTCAATTTTCCTAGGCATAATAATAAGCATAATAATTGGGGCTATATATTTCCCCCTGTTGCCCGACTTCGCTAAGTTGCTCTCTAAAGATATAGATATTAAATTCCTGGCGGCGGCATTTTTAGTTATACCTTTATCGCTTATAAGCAGTTATTTATCATCAGTGCTTCTAGGGATGCAACGAATTAAAGAGCTTTCGATGATAAATATCTCGACTGCTCTAATTAGATTCGTCTTTCTCCTATTGTTTATAGTTATCCTGGATCTAGGGGTTGTAGGGGCTCTGATCGCAATCATTCTCATATCGACATGTCGGTTGATTTTAAATATTATACTTTTGAGAAGATATACCCAATTTAAAATTGCCAAGGATAAGAGATTGATCGAGGAATCTATTCGTTTCGGATTAAAGGGTCATATCGGGAATGTTCTCCAATTTTTCAATTATCGCTTAGATGTTTTCCTAGTCAACTTTTTTCTCGGAGCGAGGAGTGTGGGAATATATGCAACTTCAGTAACCCTTGCTGAATTGCTCTGGTATATCCCAAGTTCTGTGCAAACTGTTCTTCTATCAAAGACTGCTTCCTCGGATAGTGAGACTGCCAGACGGTTTACTCCAATCGTATGCAGACACACCCTATTTATAACCACTTTGGCAGCTATATTATTAGCTTTGATTGGTAAACCTCTGATCCTAGTAGCTTTTACTGATAAATTCGCAGGGGCAGTTCAGCCTTTATATCTATTACTAATTGGTATAATTGCTCTTAGCTTAAGTAAAGTAATCACAAGTGATCTTGCTGGACGTGGTATGCCATACTATATGACGTATGCGGTTTTGATATCACTAGTTTCCACTGTTATTTTTGATATCGCCTTAATTCCCAGGATAGGGATTGCAGGGGCAGCGATTGCTTCTTCTGTTGCTTATTGTATAACTACTGCTGTAGTAGTAGCTTTTTATATAGGTAATACCGGGGTGAAATTATCGGACATCTTGATCTTAAGGAAAGATGATATAAAAATGTATTTATCTTTTTGGAGAGAGAAGCTGTATCCCAGGCTTAGGCACTATTTCAACATATGCTTCTTATGAGGGAAACCTATGAAAGTATCTTTAAGGACCATGTAACTCCAAAGCTACAAAATAAGAGAGCGCCAGATTCCCAGCGCTCTCTATGATTAGCGAAATTAAGGCGATGTCCTCCTACTTAATATGGGCTAGATCTTGTCTGATCCTCTCCAAGACGACCTCGGTTAAATCGTGTTGAGGAGAAGCGTAGGCCACGTAAACTCTGGAGAAGATCATATCATATCCCTGTTCTCCTCCCACCTCATTTATAGCTCTTTGAATATCCACTAACATCTTATCTTGAAGTTCCTTCTTCCTTTTATCTATCTCAGCTTGATATTCATCGAGCTTACTTCTAAAATCAACCTTCTTTTGGGATAACATCGCGATCTCATTATCAGTAGCGGTTTTATCTGCAACCTTCTTCTCCAGAGCTTTAATCTCAGCATCAAGTATATTGAGAGCATCCCGACGAGCATTATACATATCAGTCAATTCTATCTCTATTTGCTTAAATTGAGGATGATTATCCATAGCCTTTTGAGCATCTACAAAGGCGATCTTCAATGATGGGCTGATAGCAGAGGCATTAGAACCAACTATAATCCAGGTTGTAAGAGCAGTCAAAATGACAATTAATAATATCCCTATTGAACCTTCTATTTTTATCTGCACGATGTCCCCTCCAGTTACTCAAGTAAGGATTCGATACTAAATTGAGCTTGTAGTTCCGCAACTTCTAACACACTACTCTAGTTTATCATATCCCTACCTCTTTGTCAAGCCTCATTTGAAAAATTAGAAATTTAAGTAAGATCCCTTCTCTGCCCGAAATCATTCTCGCCACTCCTCATATCCTCTAAGATATCATATAAGCCACTGGCTTCCTTAGCGGAAACATTGCCTTCAGGAATATTCAGCACTCTTACTTTGAGACTTCTATTACCAAAGCTCAAGGTGATCTCATCATCCTCCCTAACTTCGCTACTGCTCTTGGCTACTCTCTCATTTAGCTTGACTCTTCCTCCCTCACACATCTTTTTAGCTATCGTCCGTCTTTTTATCAGACGACTCACCTTCAAAAATTTATCTAAACGCAAAGTATATCCTCCTTGATAATTATTTTCTCTCCTTAGCCCTCTCCCACAATTCGTCCATCTGAGCTAAGGTTAAACCCTTCAATTCCTCTCCTTTTGCGGAAGCCATCTCCTCGATTAACCTAAAACGGCTTTCGAACTTTTTAATAGCCTTCTGCAAAGCGGACTCTGGATCTACATTGAGAAAGCGAGAGAGATTAACTAAGGAGAAGAGAAGATCTCCTAACTCCTCTTCGATCTCCGCTTGAGCTTCGGAGAGACAAGCCTGCTTAAGCTCGGATAACTCCTCCTCGATCTTCTCCAACACTCCCTCTACTCTATCCCAATCGAAGCCATCCTTCGCCGCTTTCCTCTGCACCTTATAGGCGCGCATTAAGGCGGGAAGTTGACGAGGGATCCCATCGAGAATAGAAGTTCTATCGCGGTTGCTCTCTTCACCCCTCTTGATCCGCTCCCAGTTGGTCAAAACCTCGCTCACCCCCGATACCTGGACTTCCCCAAATACATGAGGATGCCTGCGGATAAGCTTTCGACTAAGTCCTCTTATCACCTGCTCGATATCGAAACGTCCTTCCTCAGAAGCTATCTGAGAATGGAGGAGAACCTGCATAAGTAGATCTCCTAGTTCCTCACAGAGCTCATCATCATCTCCCTCATCGATCGCCTCCAACACCTCATAAGTCTCCTCGATGAGATCCGGTTTTAGGGAAGTATGAGTCTGGACTCTATCCCAAGGGCAGCCATTTTCACCTCTCAGACGGGCTACTATATCCAGAATCTCCTTGAAATAATCGATATCCATTTGATATTTTCTCCTCTATTTTTAAGTAGCTTCAAGTAAGCATTGGTTATCCTTAGTTTTTCGCCAGGGAGTTCAAGATATAATTCCCCCTCACCCTATCCCTCTCCCACGAGGGGAGAGGGAATTCCTGAGAACTGCGATTCCTTTTATTTCCCCCTCCCTT
>CAZSTA010000069.1:0-16626 GCA_964609495.1 uncultured bacterium
TTAGCCTGTTCTTCAATCATAGTTTTGAGAATCTTTGGCCGGAAGGTATCGCCTGGATGGTGAAAAGAAACAGTTACTCTTCTACCATCAGAGTGAAGATGCTGACGATGGCTGCCTGATTTCCGATCGAGATTAAATCCATCTCTTTTTAAAGCACTAATCAACCTTCTGGCGGTTAGAGAACGAAGTTTTGAGTAATCAATTCCCATCATACAGTAACAGCCACTGAGGGCTCAGAGAAGACTTTTACCTCTTTTTCTGGTTCTTCTGGGATCTTCTCCTGGTGTTCAATCATGCTCTCTACTGTCATCTGAACTACTTCTCTGATGTTTTTTAAAGCTTCTTCTTTGGTGTATCCCCAAGTAGCCCCACCTTTATCTTTAAGAACAGGACAGTAGGCAAACCACCTATCCTCATCAGGTTCAATTACTACTCTGAAGACATAAATCTTCATTCTTCCTTCTCTAACCCCTTTTTGACCACCTTATCAGAAGAGTCCAACTTAGATATATCTTATTATTGCCCCATCTTTGATTATATTATACTTCAAAATTGAGTTATAGTCAATAGTTTAGATTAAAAAGTAGGTATGTAAACTTCGTGCTGGGAATAGATTAAGCAGTTTCCAAGAAGCTTCAAGGGGAATTATCTAAATCACCCTCCCGTCAAGGGAGGGGGATGTTCCCTCTCCCCTTGTGGGAGAGGGGGAAATTATATCTTGAATTCCCTACCAAAGAACTGAGCATAGCCTCCCTTTAGATAATCCTCGATCTGAACTGGTCCCTTTCGAGAGGTCTTTATTATCCCCACCGGAGATTTTATCTCCCTATTCCTCTCCTTTTCCTGTAACTTCTTTATCAATTCGATCAACTCAGCTAGCTCTCTTTCTATCTCTAAAGCTTTCTTCTGTAGTAAATCCAGTTCGATGTTCATAGTCGGTCCCTCTTTATATCCCGTTAAAATCCTATTTAAGTGACTTTGCTCATCCTTTATTATATCACATCACTTTCCTTCTAGCAACAAGCTGGGCGGTTGCTTACGCATCCTCTGGTATAGGATGACATATAACAGCGTGAATTTCTCTTCTAGCTTCATCTTTCGTTGCATCTTTCATAACTTGGCTGATGATTTCCCAGATATTCTGCTCCTGTTGTTCTGTTAAATCCAATCTATCAAAGCCTGCCTGCTTGCTTTGGGTCTTATACCAATTACATTTACCTTTGCAGACCGCCTTATGTAACTGGCTCCTTGCGGAAGCCCGGTTGATATTCTCCTTCTCCACAATTTGATTGGTGATTTTCTCTACCTTCTGTTCCGATGTTAATTCTTGCACTGCTTTATCCCTCCTTTTTTGGCAAGCAAGTAAAGACACTACTTTCAGATCCTTATAGGATAGAGCTACAGTCCTATGACTTTTAAACCAGCCTTTATCTTTCTCCCCAATTCGGGAAGCGATTTAACCCTCATAAGCTCCTTGAAGATATAGGTGGGACGGGTGTAGAAGGATTTATAGGCGAACTTCATCAACTCGATCAATTCCTCGGTCTTTAGATGCTCCTCCCAGTAGAGAGGTTGAAAGTTAGGAGTGGGATTCTCGGCGAATTCCCTCCAATAATCATAAGGTAGAATACCCTCCTGCAAACCTTTGAGGTAAAGATCAGTTGCCGGAAAAGGAGTAGTTATAGTTATATGCACAAAGTCAGGATCTAACTCCTTTGCCACCTGGATCGTCTTCATAATATGCTCTCGCGTCTCAGTAGGACTGCCGATCATAAAGTAGGCTAGGGTCGAGATCCCCACCATTTTCGTCATCTGAAAGGCGCGCCGAACTTCATCTAAAGTTATACCTTTCCTAAGCACCTTGAGTATATCTGGAGTTCCCGCTTCTACTCCGTAGTGTATCCTCTCGCAGTGAGCCTCTGCCAGCTTCTCCAACATCTCCTCATCCACGGTATCAACCCTGGCTCTGATATCCCAACCGATATCGAGTTTTCTCCTGATGATCTCATCACAGACATCGATCACCCTTTGTCGCTTTATAGTGAAGGTATCATCATATACCAGAAATTCATTTATTCCCATCCCAATGCACTCCTCCATCTCATCCACCACGCTGACGGCGGAACGAGCTCGGAACTTATGACCAAGATGGGGTCTCTCACAGAAGAGGCAGTGATAGGGACAGCCTCGGCTAGTGAACATCGTGGTTATAGGAGAACGTTTGGCGAGAAGCGAGGAGTACTTCTTATAAGGAGTGAGATGTCGGGCGGGAAATGGCAAGGTGTCTAGCTCCTGAATCAATTCTCGGGCTTCATTATATATAGTCTCTCCATTATCCTGGAAGACCAATCCCTTCACTTCTTTGAGCTTTCTCATATCACCGAAGTTATTCAGGAACTCGGCGAAGGTTATCTCTCCCTCCCCAAGCACTAGATAATCCACTTCGGGAAGATTGATTGTCTCTTCGGGGTAGATGTGAACATGGGATCCGCCCAATACTATAGGCATATCCTTGTCGAGCTTTTTGACCAGACGAGCAGTTTTCAGCACATCGAGGAGAGTAAAGGTCATAGTTTGAATACCAACTAGATCAGGATTCGACTCCTCTACCCTCTTCTCCAACTTCTCATAACTTAGTTCCTCGACCTGGGTATCCAATATCTCAATATCCCAATCGGTGTGTTTTTGAGCATAAGCGGCTATATAAAGTAACCCCAAAGGGGGATTATAACCACGTTCCTCATCTATTATCGTGGGATTATTTCCCACTATCGTGTTTTCCGCTGGAGGATTTATCAACAACACCTTCATTTCAACTCACCTCTCTTTACTATCAGATCCGCGAGCAACCCGATCATCCCCAGCTCTATCGAGGTTAAGATCAATAGCATCTGGGTATCAGTAACATTATGGAAAACTATCATCGTCCAGATAGCGGAAATGAACCCTATCAGGAAGAGGAATAGGCTGAGTGAGAGGAATATCTTCAGAGGATTGAAGTAGGTAATAGTGCGGATAATCAATAGTATGAAATTATAGGTATCCCTGATCGGCCTAATTTTAGATTTTCCCTCTCGTTCGTGATAATTTATAGGGATATATTTGACTGCGTATCCATTGGAGAGCATCGCTAAGGTTATAGTGGTGGTGAAGGAGAAGCCAGGAGGAAGGATAGGGAAGTATTTCATAACTACCTCCTTTTTGAAAGCTCGTAATCCAGAATTAAGATCGGGGATCTTGGTCTCAGCTAAGAAGTTAGCTAGATAAGCAAGTATCGCCTTTGCTGGTTTCCTCAGCAACGGTATCTTGACGCTCTCCCCGATCCTTGCCCCTACCACCATATCATAATCTCCAATATAGCTTAGCATCTCTGGTATCCTATCGTTAGGATAGGTGCCATCAGCATCGGTGATAACGATTATATCGCCTGAGGAATGACGAATTCCCGTCTTCAGAGCCGCCCCATATCCTCTATTCTCATTATGCTGGATAAGTTTAACATCCTCTTGTTGCTGGACGATCTCAGCGGTTTTATCACTCGATCCGTCGTCGATAGCGATGATCTCATAATCCCAGCCGCTCTCGGACATAACATCTTTGATGTTATCTAGGACTTTGGGGATCCCCTTTTCTTCATTGAACATAGGAATAACAACGGTAACTTTCGCCAATTCAGATTTCCTTTCAGAGCTATTCAAATTCATTTTCTAAAAGCACCGCAGAGTGGGTAAAACCCCTCTTTTTATAGAATTCTATAGCTGAGGTATTATCACTTTCGGTACTGATCTCTATTTCGACACAACCCCTTCTTTTCGCCTCTTCTATCGCAGATTCGATCAAAGCCGTGCCGATCCCTCTACCTCTGAACCTAGTGTCAACTACTAATTCATCTATCAAAGCAGAAGGTCCCGGATGAAAAAGGGTGTTTCTGAAGTGCACATTTATTAACCCAACGATGTTGCCCTCTTCCTCAGCTAACAGAATTAGATAAGCAGGATTATCTAAAATTTGAGATAGGTTATCCTCGACTTGAGATGGGGGAATATCTCCTTCTCCATGAGCTACTTCTAATAGCTGAGAGAGGAGAGATAATATCTCTTTAGCATGTCCTTTATCTGCTGAGATGATATTCACATTATGATCACCTACATCCCCCTCACATATCCCTCTCCCACAAGGGGAGAGGGGACATCGAGATAGAGTTGCTCTCTTTATTCCCCCTCCCTTGATGGGAGGGGTTAGGGGAGGGTGATTTAATAGGCGGGTTTCTCCGCCAATATATCCCAATTACTATGGAGCTTAGTGCCCTCGAGCTTCCTTTCACTCAGCTTGATGCTCAAGATATCGAAATCATCGAATAGCTCTCTTGCGGATTCTTCATCGAAGAAGTGATGAAGAACTCCCGCATCGGCTGATACCGAGGTGATAAAGGTATCCTTCTCTATCTCCTCCCCATGACCATACTTTCTATCTCGCTTTGAGTTCAAGTTCACAAAAGCTAGTCCCTTGGGTTTTAGGACTCGGTATATCTCCCCAACGGTCTTCTCTATATTATCCAAAGTATTATGATACATTACAAAAATGCTGATCACTACATCAAAGAACTCATCTGGATATAGGATCTCGGTCATATCGCTATTTACAAGCTCTGCCTTTAACCCCTCTTCTTCAAGCCACTTATAAGTGTAGCTTAATCCAGTGTCGGATATATCAGCACCATACATAGAGAAGCCCTGCTTAGCTAAATAGACTAGATGCCTTCCCGTTCCACAGCCAAGATCATATATCTTCTTGACGCCTCTCTCTTTGAACTTGGAGACAACTTCAACTAATCCTCCGTAAGGTTCTTTCCATCTAAATTCCTCTCGATTGAATAGTTCATCCCACTCTGGCATCGAATCCCTCCAACATTTAAACGATCTTCATCATCTTGGGATCTCTCTTATCGAATAAGGTTATATACTCAAAGCCTGCTTCTCTCGCTAGCTCTATCCCCTTATCTATGTTTCTACCTATCGCCTCGGGAGAATGAGCGTCAGAGCCTACAGTTATTATCTCTCCTCCAAGCTCCTTATAGAGCTTTATCGCCTCGAATCCCGGATAGGTTTCACCAGGCGCTTGGGTAAGACCAGAGGTGTTTATCTCGAGGCCAATCCCTTTCTCTACTATGATCTTTAGTATCCTCTCGATCTGTTCGGAGAAGCGAGTAAAATCAAAGGGACCGTAGAACTGAGTGCCATATCGTTTTATCAGATCGAGATGAGCGATGACATCAAATAATCCGCTCCTCGCGGCATTATATACTTCCTCGAAGTAGAGATCGTATATCTCTTGACAATTCCACTGGGGAAGATATTTTATCGCTCTTTCATCGGAGATGCTAAAGCCAACTACATAATGGACAGCGCCTAAGATATAGTCGAAGTCCTTGCCTACGAGAAAGTTCGCGGCTCTATCGTAAAATCGAGTTTGATAATCGACCTCGCCCCCCTTCTTTATCGTCAAGTGGGAGTTTCCGCTCTGCTGATATCCCTCTATCTCCTCGTTCCACTTCTCATAGTCGAAGTATTTATATCCCATATCCTGAGGGTCAAAGTCTATATGCTCCGTGATACCGATCTCGAAAAACCCTAAATCCGCGGCTCTCTCACATTGCTCTAACATGGGAGTGGAGGAATCCGCGGAATAGTTGGTGTGAATATGATAATTAACTAGAATACTCTTCATAATCTAGTCGGCGGAAACCCCTACCACAAGGGTAGGGGTTGTTGACCCTCCGAAATCTTTAGACCTGCTTTAACACTTCGTCTAGGGCCATCTTGGATTTCTTAGCCGCCTCAAGCGGTTCCTCCTTTCTCAATTCCTCGCTGAAAAGCTCAACTGATACGAAACCTTCATAATCTTTGCTTTTCACCTTTTTGAGTAATCCTACCAGATCGATCACTCCGCGTCCAGGTAATACCCTCATCGGATCGGTCAATTCCTCGACAGGCTTATCTGGAGCATCGTTTATATGGAAGAATAATAATTTATCCCCACTGATACGATCTAGATCCTCTAGCTTAGATCCACCAGTGAACCAGTGATAAGAATCGATAAGAGCTCCAACGTTAGGTTTATCGATCTCTTTTATCAATTCGATAGTTTGTTCCAAATTGGTAAGAAGTTCCTCCTTCCCCTTCGCCTCGAATCTCAAGCCGATGAACTCTAAAGCTACGCCTATCTCGTAATCATTCGCTATATCCGCGATCTTCCTTAACTTCTCGACTATCTTGCTCAACATCTCCTCAACTGGAATCTCGGTTCTGAAGGGTAGCACTACCATCCCCACCGAACAGCCCAATTCCTGAGCCAATTTAAGATATTTTGGTAACTCCTTCAGATCAGCCTCGAACTCCTCATCTGTGGCGAAGAGAGAGGCAGGGATACCGAAGTTAGCTGGTTGGAGATTGTTCTTGGTGAAGAGTGCTTTAGCTGAGGAGAGAGAATTTTCCTCAGCATATTTGCTGACTGATGTTATTGAGAATTCCACCCCTTCGAATCCAGCTTTCCCCGCGACCCCGAGAAAAGTTTCAAGATCTAGACCCTGACGTATGGTAGTTCCGTTTAGACAAGTTTTCATAATATCTCTCCTTTAATGTATAAGATGAAAATATCTCCTACTAAATTACTGCTATTAGTTGTGAATCTGCCTCAAAGCTCATCCAATTCCAGCTCTCTTAGGTATCTGGCGGCATCCTCAGGCGGAGTTGGGTTGATGTAGAAGCCACTTCCCCACTCGAAACCAGCTACCTTAGTTAAACGAGGAGTGATCTCGAAGTGCCAATGGTAGTAAACCGATTGACCGTCATCACAGGGCGCAGTATGAAGCATCAAATTGAAGGGAGGATCCTTAAGAGCGGCTTTTAATCGAGTTAATATCTCTTTTATCGCTCTAGCCAAGGATATAATCTCTGTTTTCTGAATCGCTTCGAACATCGAACTATGTTTTTTAGGTAGGATCCAGGTCTCGAAGGGGAAACGCGAGGCGAAAGGCTCTATACAGATAAAATGGTCGTTCTCCACTACAACTCTATCCTGAGAAGCTATCTCCTGACGCACTATATCGCAGAACACACACCTTTCCTTATAATCATAATATTCTCGACTTCCTTTCAACTCCTCCATAGCTCGCTTGGGAACTATAGGAGTGGCTATAAGCTGAGAATGAGGATGTTCCAAAGAAGCACCAGCCGCCTTTCCTTGATTTTTGAAGATAAGCACATATTTTAAGCGGGTGTCCTTCTTAAGATCCATCATCCGATCCCGATAGGCCCATAGGACATCCTGAACATTCTTATCTGGTAGAGTGGCTAAGGTCGCATTATGATCAGGTGTCTCTATGATCACCTCGTGAGCCCCAATGCCATTCATCATATCATACATACCCACTCCAGCTCTATTTAAGTCGCCTTCTATCTGAAGAGCAGGAAATTTATTGGGGACAACTCTCACCCACCATCCTGGCGTATTGGGAAGAGTCCCAGCTTCCCTATAAGCCATGATTTCAGGAGGAGTCTTATCCTCATTCCCGTAGTCGAAGGGGCAGAATCCCCCTTTCCTCTCTTCCTCTACAGATCCGAAATCGGAAGGTCTCTTTCCCCTCTCGGTGGAGACAATGACCCACCTCCTGACAACCGGATCCCTTCTTAATTCTGGCACATTTATCCCTCCCGTCCAGCGAAAACATGATTTACATTGGAGAACACTTCAAGCACTCCACATAACAGCCTCGAAATTCTCATCAGGAACGTCGAAGGAAATAGGCATCTGATTAGGCCATCTCTCTAAAAGAGACCCTTCTCTTCTGATCTCTAGGAATAATCGAACTTCATCATTCGGATTAAATCCTAAAGCCGAGAAGGGTAGCTTCAGCTCTATGATCTTATTCAAAGCTCCACAAGCGATCATATCGCTAGAATCTGAAGAGCTAGATCTTTCCCAGTAAATGGTCGCCTTCTCCTTCTCTTCTCCAGTTGCGATCTCCATCTGGATCCTCTCTCCCCTAGGTTCGATAATATCTAGAATCAGCTCTAACTCATCATTTACCTCGTTATCAGAAGTTGTGAAATCCCCATCCACTCTTATATATAGATTCTCGAGATCGAAGCCATAATATATGGACTCTATAATATTCTCCGCTCGATGCATAGAGCCTCCCGCGGTGCTAGCGTCATAAATCCCTGCTCCTGTCCACTCATAATAATAGGAAAGTTTTCCATCGATGAGCGGGGAGATCAATTGAATCGGTTCGCATACCGATTTCCCCACAGTTTTGATGGGAATAAAGAGCTCACTCGGGATATTCTCGCCTAAGAGTCGATAGATATTCATTAAGTGATTTCTAAACATCTCATCGAACTTATCAGCCTCAAGGGAGAAGTTCTCATCTCCATACCACCAGAACCAATCGCTTCCCTCAGCGATGTATATTTCCCTCCAAGCAGTAGCTATCTTCTCCGAATCGCCATCTTTATGGAGGGCTTCATATCTTGTGAGATCTTCCCTAGCCTTCTCAAGATATGCCCAAGCAGTGTTATCCTCACGATGCCCAATCCAGATCTTGAAGTTATGATTTATCCAAGATCCTGGGAATAGTTTGGGAAGGATGCACCTCGTAGGATGGGATTGTAGATATTCACTTACGGTAACCGTCTTGAGCAGCGGCTCCTTGCTCAACTTTGCATACAAAGCTCGGAAGAAATCTAAGCCATCGTTTTTGTAATATTCCCAAGCGTTATCTCCATCTAAGATGATACTCACTAAATGATCGCCCGGGGTAACACTAGCCCTCTTTTGAGCATAAAGCAGACGGTTTACCAGATCATTCGCGGCCTTCTCCGGATCCCATCGGTTATAAACAAAACCTATCAGGTCGGAGAGAGCATGATCTCTAAATACTATAGAGAGCATTTTCCCCTCCTTCTCCACAGCATAAGGATGATAGAGGAGGGTTGGATCCACCACATTGCCTCTAGTATCCCTCTCCAATTGAGTATTAAGGGACTTAGCAACTATCTCCTCATCGGAGGCTATCCATTCTAGGCCGACTTCAGTTATAAGAGGGATGATATCCTCGCTCACGCTTCCCTCCGAGGGCCACATACCCCGTGGATTTCTCCCGAAGCGATCTTGATAAAGTTCAACCGCCCTATCGATCTGCCATTTTGCGTCTTCTGGATGGTGAAAGCGAGGGGGGAGATTCATAGAAGGCACAGCAACTTTCGCTATATCACTATCATAAAGCAAGGGCAATATCGGATGATAGTAGGGTGAGATCGAGACCTCTATCTGTCCTTCATCCTGCATCTCCTTATATTCAGGGATTATCATCTTGAGAACTTCTTTTCCCTTCTGTAATAAAAGCGATTTCTCCTCCTCCGTGAAATTTCTTCCCTTGTCTGCTAGTTCTTTTAAAAATCTATCTCGCTCTACAATAAGAGGATCGAACCAGGCGAGATTATACCATACTTGAAGATCTAAGAAATCCTGAGTAGAGAATCTCTCCTGAATCTTGTCTAACTCGTTGGGAGAGATATGTTCACCACGCCTTCTCAGAAGTTCCGCATAGCGACGATGAGGTTTTATCATATTATTCCAGTTCGCCCCGAAGAAGTTGTGTAGGATCTCTTTTTTATCCTCAAGGTCTAATTGCGCGGCTGGTTTCATAGTTAGCTTCAGCCAAAACTCGCTAGCTCGATCGTCCATATAATCATCGAGCTGAATTATCAGGGAAGGAACTAAATTGAAGGTTTGATGGATCTGGGGAAATTCCTCCAATATAGCTACCATATCATAGTAATCCTTGAATCCATGTAGGCGGACCCAAGGGAGGATATATTCACCGGTGAACGAATCCTTATAATATGGCTGATGCATATGCCATAAAAAATTGATATATAACGGTTTATTCGGCTCTCTAGTC
Organism: uncultured bacterium; assembly: GCA_964609495.1. Lineage (GTDB taxonomy): Bacteria > CAZSTA01 > CAZSTA01 > CAZSTA01 > CAZSTA01 > CAZSTA01. Next base: position 9,965 of record CAZSTA010000069.1, read on the forward strand.
AATTCTTCCCGCTACTCCTTCTTTAGAAGATAAAAAGTATCTCCTTAAGCTCTCCTGATCTTAATTATATGCTAAAATCAGACTATTGTCAACTTAACTTTATCCTCTCTATTATAGCCCGAGTCATGCGGGAGGTCCCTACCGCAGTGGGATCATCCCGATCAGGTTTAAGATCATAAGTCACATATTTGCCCTCAGCGATAACTTCCGCAGTCGCTTTCTCTAATTTATCGGCCGCTTCTCTCTCTCCGAGATATCTCAGCATCATAACCCCGGATAGGATCATCGCGGTGGGATCGACTTTATCCTGCCCGGCATATTTGGGAGCGCTGCCATGAGTAGGCTCAAAGACCGCCATCTCATCCCCTATATTCGCTCCAGGGGCAACTCCTAGTCCTCCCACTAGACCCGCACAGAGGTCGGATAAGATATCGCCATATAAGTTCGGCATAACGAGGACATCGTAAATTTCTGGCTTTTGGACTAATTGCATACACATATTATCCACGATGCGATCCTCGAACTCTATCTCGTGATATCTTTCCGCCACTCCTCTAGCCACCTCGAGGAACAATCCGTCAGATAACTTCATAATATTAGCCTTATGAACTGCGGTAACCTTCTTCCGATCGTTCTTAACCGCATACTCGAAGGCGAATCTGACTATCTGCTCGGAATTCTTTCGCGTGATTATCTTTATCGATTCTGCGGCATCATCACCAACTTTATGCTCCACCCCGGCATATAGATCCTCCATATTCTCTCGAACGACGACCAGATCGATATTTTCATATCTTGATCGAACTCCGACATAGCTCTTGCAGGGTCTTAGACAGGCATATAGATTTAATAGCTTCCTTAAAGCGACATTGACGCTTCTGAATCCTCCTCCCACTGGGGTAGTGATAGGCCCTTTGAGAGCGACCTTATTTCGCCTAATAGATTCTAAAACATAATCGGGAAGGGGCGTTCCATACTCCTCCAGGGATTTGCTTCCCGCCTCAACTTCCTCCCACTCAATATCCACCCCAGTCGCATTTATACACTCCCTGGCGGCATTGGCAACCTCCGGACCGATACCATCTCCAGGTATAAAGGTTATTTTATAAGCCATACGCTTCTCCTTTCCGACTAAAGATCGAGGTTGAAAGTTCCATACTTTCTGAAGTGCGCAGCCAATCCCCCATCGTTCAAAATCTGGAGCATAACCTTGGGTAGAGGGGTGACCTTGATAGAGATATCCTTAGTCTTATTATATACTATCCCCTCTTCCAGATCGATCTCAAGCTCATCTCCCGGATCGATTTGAGAGGTATCACACTCCAATAGAGGCAAGCCAACGTTTATCGAATTGCGATAGAAGATACGCGCGAAGGATTTCGCTATCACCGCTCCTATATTCGCATTTAGGATAGCCAAAGGGGCTTGCTCTCGAGAGGAGCCACATCCGAAGTTACGACCAGCTACGATGAAATCCCCTTTCTTTATCTTACTAAAAAAATTAGGATCGAGATCTTCCATTACATGTTTAGCTAACTCCTTCATATCCAAAGTCTTAAACTTATATTTTCCAGCGATGATATAATCGGTGTTGACATCATCGCCGAACTTATGAGCCTTTCCCGTTAATTTCATAGTAGATATCCTCCTTCTATCCTTCGTTCCCGACTTAGTTATCCTAAGAATTTTCTCAAATGTGCTGCTCTTAGAACGAACTCTCCTAAACCTTCAGTTCTATCTTCTCTCAACGAACGGGCGATGTAATCTGTTACTTCTTTATGCTCTTCATCTGGTTGGCAATCTATCGGGAGATCTCTAACCCTCTCTTCAAGGGCTTTTGGTAGTAAACTTGTATTTTGGTTAAAATATTTGAGAGAATCCCTTAGATCAGCCTCAAAATTTATGTAGACTTCCCTAACAAATTGAATATCATCTTCATCCAAAGCATTCAAGCCTAGAATTTCTGGTGGCAAACCTAAGGAATAAAGGGCAGATGTAAATGCTATTGCTCTTGGTAACGTAATCCCTCCTACGCTACGGGAGTAACCGAATAGGCCTATATGCAACTTCCTTTTCCTTCTACTCGGAACATATCTTGCGATCTTACTGATTATTGGGGCTAATGTGGTGATTTGTCTTTGATATTCATAAGAATATTTTCCGATTACTTCCAAGCCCCTTTCTTCATCCACTTCCTGGGGCAAACCTGTCTTTCTTTCCTGTAGTTTTCTTATAGCTTCTCTGACCTGGTCAGGGGGATTGTCATATTTGAATGCGGATTGAATGGTAAAGGTATGAGCGCTTGGGTATTCCTCGGCAACCGCTTCTACTGTTTGTGGTCTGAGATTACCTCTAAAGGGAGCTGACCCTACTCCAATGATAGGATATATTTTAACCCCCATATCGTCTGACAACCTTTGCAACCTTTGAAGGGCGATCTTGTTTAAGAGGACCGCACTAATAAGCCCATAGTTCATTGCTGGATCTGACCTCGCCAGGAATACTCTTTGATATTCTACATTCTTATCTTGCAGATATATCCTGGTCATATTGTGGGCCTCAAGCATATGCTCCATATCCTCAAAAAGAGGTATAACGTTAATTGTTTCAGGCTTGAATTCTCCGATCCATTCGGCGATCGTTATATCACCTTCCCTAAAGGGTTTATTCTGTTTTCCCACCACAAAATCGCAATAGTATCGGTAAATTCTATTAAGGCACTTAGGAGAAGCTGTCATCGGCAGGATAACTTCGAATACCGGAGGCGTATCCTCTCGGTAGAATAGTTTAGCCGCATCAAATGACCTGGGTATGCTTTCCAGAGTTTCCAATAGAATTTTCGCTTCAGCTTTCTCCACAGTTGGATTAGGGATCCTTAACGTCACAAATACATCTCTTCCTAATCTCTTTTCCCTGAAAAATGGCTCATATTTTGTCAATAGTTTCTTGACCACAAAATTATCGACTTCTTTGCCCTCACAATCCCACATCTGTTCATCGCAACTTAAATGGGAGAAGGCATAATAGGCCTCCTGTATCTCATCTTCCCCCCCAAGGACAGCATTTTCCACAAAAAACGGGAGATTTACATTATCAGGATGTTGGGTGCTCATACATCTTGGTATTTTTATCATCTGAACTGCTCCATATCTGGACTATTAGGCGTTAATAACAATATAATAGAGCGGATGCAAAGCCACCCGCTCCAATCGAGATAATCAATTACCTTCTTAACTAGGAAGATCAAGATCGGTATGGCATCATAGCATAGATATAACCAAATTGGCTGTCAACATTTGAGCTGACAGCCAATCAAAATGATTTCTTAGTTAGTTAAGATAGAAACTCTTGAGGGTCAGTGATCTCGCCCTTCAAAGCGGAAGCGGCAACTGTGGCTGGAGAGCCAAGATAGATGAAAGCGTTGGGATTGCCCATCCTACCCTTGAAGTTTCGATTGGCTGTGGAGATCACATTCTCTCCGTCGGAGGGGACGCCGTTATGAGCACCAACGCATGGCCCACAACCCGGGGTAATGACTGCGGCTCCAGCCTCTACTAAAGTCCCAATTACCCCCTCCTCAATAGCCTCAAGAAGTATCTTCTTCGAAGCTGGGCCTACTATGAAGCGGACATCTTCGGGTATCCTCTTACCCGCCAGGATAGAAGCGGCTATTTTAAGATCTTCCAGACGCCCACCAGTGCAGGTCCCCACGAAAGCCTCGTTAATGGGTGTTCCTACCACCTCGGATATAGGCACAACGTTATCAACAGTATGAGGTTTGGCTATTTGAGGCTCTAAGGTGGAGACATCATATTCTAACACCTCGGCGTAGGCGGCATCTTCATCGGGGAAGACTGGAGTGAAGTCTCTGTCGGAATGAGCTTTGACCCACTCAATAGTTTTCTCATCAGCCACCATCAAGCCAGCCTTGGCTCCCATCTCCACCGCCATATTGGAGATAGTGAACCTAGCATCCATACTAAGTCCATCTATAGCCTCTCCACCATATTCAACTGATTTATAGGTTGCGCCATCAGCACCGATCTGCCCTATTAGGTAAAGGATCAGATCCTTAGAGTAAACTCCGCGAGGCAACCTCCCGTTGAGGACAAACTTTATCGATTCGGGCACTTTAAACCATAACTTGCCGGAGATCATAGCCGCTGCTAGATCAGTTGATCCCACTCCGGTGGAGAAGACGTTGATCGCTCCATAAGTGCAGGTGTGAGAATCGGAGGCGATAACCAGATCGCCGGGAACTACATGGCCTTGCTCTGGCATAAGCTGATGACAGATACCTTCACCTACATCGTATAACTTTAATTTATGCTTCTTTTTGAAATCCCTCATCAATTTGTGCAAGGAGGATACCCCGGAGCTGGGACTAGGAGCACTATGATCTATAACCGCGATTATCAGATCAGGATCAAGGACCTTCTCCGCATTCATCTCCTCAAACGACTTGATGGCTAAGGGAAAAGTTCCATCATGCCCCATAACAGCATCTAACTCGGCGATAACGATATCTCCAGCGTAGGCATCCTTATGGCTATGCTGGCTTAATATCTTCTCCGCGATAGTTTTCCCCATCAGCTAATCCCCTTCTTATTTCTTTTATATTCCTCATAAACATCCCTCAGCTCTCCTGCGGTGGGAGTTCTCTTCAACTCGACCGTCTCTACTCGCAATATCTCCAATAGCTCTCGAGCTTCCTGCTCCGTCAGCTCGATACCTATAGAGCCGTATCTATTTCTCACTGCGGCCATACCGGAGTGCTTCCCGATATTTATCCTCCGTCCACTCATTCCTACATCCTCGGGCAGGAAGGTCTCATAATTTCTTGGATCCTTGATGACTCCGTCAGCGTGAATTCCAGAGGCATGAGAGAAGACTCGCTCGCCAATTATGGGTTTCCAGATGGGGAGTTCACAATGAGAAGCCAGGGCTACATAGTCGCATACCTCTTTGAACATAGTGGTATCTATCCCCACATCGACTCCCATCGTGATCTTAAGAGCCATAACAACCTCCTCTAAAGCCGCGTTTCCAGCTCGCTCTCCCAATCCGTTCATAGTAGCACCAATCCAGCCCGCTCCAGCTCTCACTCCTGCCAGAGAATTAGCAACAGCCATTCCCATATCATTATGGCAATGCATCTCTATATCGATCCCTACCTCATCTATTATCGTCTTGACCATATCATAGGTCGCGACAGGATCAACGTAACCCACGGTATCGCAGAATCTCAAACGATCCGCTCCCGCGTCTTTAACTACTTTTGCAAATTTCAGGAGGAAATCCATATCCGTGCGGGTGGAATCCTCAGCGTTGGCTGAGACATACATCCCTTTGCTCTTGGCATATTCAACGGCTTTTGCCTCCGTGTCCAGAACCCACTGTTTGGTCTTCATCAACTTATGCTCGATCATAATATCGGAGGTGGATATCGAGGCACAGCACGAATCCAAACCCAGATCTATAGAGGTTTGAAGTTCCTTGATGATAGGACGATGCCAGCCCAACAGACTAGCATTGATTCGCCCCGCATCTCTCTCCTTTACCAAAGCCTTCAGATAACTTTGCTCATATCCCCGCTCTGAGGGGAAACCAACCTCTATCTGGTGAACTCCCATATCAGACAAATATTTAGCTATGGTCAACTTCTCTCTATTAGAGAAGACAACTCCGTAGGTCTGCTCTCCATCTCGCAAGGTTACATCGTTTATTCTAACCTTATGTTCGACTATCAATTGTTCATATCTCCTTTCTTATCTTCCTAATTGTGTTATCTCAAATTTAGTGATTATTATACAATATCTAGGGATATTTGTCAAGAAATTGCAAATTTTCGTCTTAAAAAGAATTAATATGACAATCCTTCGGCAAGCGAGAGACTTATTTAATATACTTCTCTTTTCTCTTCCTTAGATTAATTATCCTCTTTACCAGAGCCTCGCGCACCTCGATAGCTTGATCGAAGATCACCCTCGTCTGGACTATAGGAACTATACCGCTATTTTCGATCTTAATTACCGCCTCCAGGCACTTCTCCAAACTAGCAAGGGCTCTCTTGCATTTAGCGATATTGCCACACAATCTATCTTTACTATATCCGATCTCATGACCAGCCGCGATATTAGCCTCCACCATCAAGCTACTGCTCTGAAGTCTATACACATCCTCATTTTGCAATTTCCCGTCGTAGATAGGAGTGACAAAGTTATGCACCGCGCTAGCGAAAAGATGTGCTTTCTGCCAAACAGGAATAAACCTAAAACTTTTAGCGCTCCTTTGCCTCCGTAAATCTATCTGATTATCAGCTTTATAATTATGTTCGTCATCTGCACCCTTGTCATCTATATTCTCAAAACCGAACTCGGCATACATTCGGTAAAGTTGAGATGAGGAACTATAATATTTCTCTATCTTCTGACCTCTCCCTTGTATTTCCTCCTTCCACCTATCGAGAAATTCGTCTTCCTCTTGAAAGAGGGCTTCCCAATCATCCTCATCCCAATCTTCTGTTTCGAAATCACCGATATAATTCCATATATCGGACATCTTCTTCTCCTTTCACATAATTTCGGAGTTCAAAATAAAGTAATTCAATTTCTATCATTATATCATAAAAGAGTGCTTTTTTCAATACTAATTGGATCTAA
>CAZSTA010000070.1:0-9512 GCA_964609495.1 uncultured bacterium
TGATAAGCCTCCCTCCTCTGACGCTAAGAAGTGGATCGATCGGGCTATGGAAATAAGCTTTAAAGAAGCCTACGAATTGATACCAACGGCGGCTTTTATCGATGATGTCCTAGGTATTATTCAGAAGCATACCGATTTAGATTCTCTAGAGCTTTCGGATATCAGCTAATTCAGAGATATAGGAGAAGTAAGGGATCGGTAGCCCTCACTCTAATATTACCTCGACTGCCTTCCTCTCCTGAGCTGATTTATATATTCCCCATAGTATTTCTGAGACCTTTCTTCCCTCTCTCCCATCGATCCAGAAAGATCTATCTTCTCGCACAGAGTTTACGAAATCCTCTATCTGCAAAGGGTGAGTTTTGCCCCAACCTCCTGCCCCAAACATCTCCCCTTCTCTCTCATCTATCCCTAACTCGTTCTGATCGAGAGGAGGAGCGAATTCCCAATAGGCAATCTCGTTATCCTCAATGATCACAGATCCTCTAGTTCCATGTATCTCTAACCTAGTTGACCAATCGATGTAAGAAGAATTAGTGGAAACGATTGCTCCTAAGGCGCCATCTTTGAATCTTATGGTAGCCACAGCGTTATCCTCCACTTCTGCTTTATGGGTTAGAGTGGCAAGTTGTCCAGCTATCTCTATCGCAGGCCCCATCACCCAGTTTAGTAGATCTATAGTATGAATTATCTGGGTGGTAAGTGTTCCTCCCCCCTCCTTATCAAGCTTTCCATGCCAGAGGCTCTTATCGTAGTAATCCTGAGTCCTATAGCATTTCATCATAGCTAGCCCCATAACAAGTCGTCCAAATCTGCCCCTCTGAAATGCTTTATACAGCTTTTGGGAAGAGGGATTATATCTATTCTGAAATACTATTCCTAACTTAACATCAGCTTCTTCACAAGCGGCTATCATCTCGTCTGCTTGTTGGGTATTGATGGCGATTGGTTTCTCGCAAAGGACGTGTTTTCCCGCCTTGGCTGCGGCGACGGTCGCTTCACAATGCAGATAGTGAGGAAGGCATATCGATACTATATCGATATCATCTCTAGCCAGCAGGTCGTTGTAGTTGCTATACCAATGAGGCACCTCATATTCTTCGGCTCTGCTTTTGGCTCTCTCCCCTACTATATCAGCCACTGCTACTAACTCTACCCCATCCAACTTTTTAACACTTCCGGCGTGATTAGGGAAGATCCTTCCACAACCTATGATGCCATATCCTATCTCCCCGCTTTTCTTCTCCATTTCATCTCTCCTTGTATTACTCCTCGGTGATAATTGGCAAGATGATTATACTATAGTTATGATCAGAAGTCAAGCCCATTTTCATACTCGGCACATCTCACAGATATTTGCAATTTCGGGAAAAAAATGATATAATCTCTATAGATTTAATGAAGATGGTTTTTGAGGATCACTATGAAGATACATGAGCATCAAGCTAAGGATATCTTCCGTAGATATAACATACCGATCCCGAGAGGAATGATAGCTCACACTCCTGAGGAGGCGAAGGCAATAGCCTGCGAGTTGGGAGGGGAAGTAGCGATAAAAGCTCAGGTGCTGGAAAGCGATAGGAGCTTACATGGGGGAATCAAATTCGCCTCCGATCCTGAGAGAGTCAAACAGATAGCAGAGGAGATGCTAAACCTCGAGATCGGGAGAGTCAAGGTTCAGCGGATATTGGTGGAGAAGAAGATAGATTGGGTTCGAGAGCTTTACATCGGGATGACGGTAGATCGTGATAACCAAAGCATCGCAATGATAGCCGGATCTAGAGGAGGGACCGGGGTGGAACGAACAGCCTTGGAAGACCCAACTCATACTTCTAAGTTATACATCGATTCAACGGCTGGCTTTCTCGATTACCAAGCCAGATCCGCAGCCTATTTTCTTCAATTGGCTCCAGAGTTGATATCGAAGGCGATCTCTATATTAGAACAACTTTATCAAGTATTCATAGATTATGATTGTTCCCTGGTGGAGGTTAATCCTCTGGCCATCACCAAAGAAGGTGAGATATACGCCCTAGATGCCAAAATAGACTTTGATGATAATGGACTCTTTAAGCGTCGGGATGAAAAGGAGAAATTACGAGATGTGGAGATAGAGGATCCTTTAGAGAGGCTAGCTAGGGAGATGGGCATTATAAAATATGTCAGGTTAAGTGGAGATATCGGGGTTATAGGCAATGGCGCTGGTCTGATCATGGCTACTTTGGATATGCTCGATGGGGCAGGAGGGAAACCAGCCGCTTTTTTGGAGATCGGAAGTGGCGCTAATACAGATAAAACAGTGTATAATGCGATGGAGCTCCTGTTATCTGATCCTCAAGTTTCGCTCATATTATTTAACGTATTCGGGGGCTTCACTCGCTGCGATGAAGTAGCCAAGGGAATATTCAAGGCCTTATCCGATCTTGAGCCTAAAATACCGATTGTGGTCAGATTGGGAGGAACTCTTGCCGAAGAGGGTCTCGAGCTTTTAAGAAATACCGACGCTTATCTAGTGGATACTATGGAAAAGGCGGTTAAAAAGGCGATGACTTTGGTTTCAACCGATAATACGGAAGTTAAAAATCAATGATAAAAGACAAACGAAGTATGAATATCCTAGTAGGAGCGGATACCAGATTAATTATACAAGGCATAACCGGTAGAGAAGGCAGATTTCATGCTCGACAGATGCTAGATTATGGGACCAAAGTGGTAGCTGGAGTCACCCCTGGTAAAGGTGGAGGGAGTGTTGAGGGAATCCCTGTATATAATACAATCCGCGAAGCTAAGGAGAATGAGGGAGCTAATACCTCAATAATTTTTGTCCCTGCCAAATGGGCCCTAGATGCGATTTATGAGGCTATCGATGCCAAGATCGATTTGATCGTCTGCGTTACCGAGGGGATCCCGGTCTTGGATATGGTGGAGGTCTATAGCTATATTAAACGTAGCGGTTCCAGATTAGTTGGCCCTAACTGCCCAGGGATAATCTCACCTGGGAGAGCTAAAGTAGGGATAATGCCTGGCAACATCTTCCAACCGGGAGGAGTGGGAGTGGTATCCAGGAGTGGAGCCTTATCTTATGAGATCGTGTATGAATTGACCTTGAGAGGGATAGGTCAATCTACCTGTTTAGGCATTGGAGGAGATCCAGTTGTAGGAACCTCCTTTATCGACACGCTTAAACTCTTCGAGGAAGATCGCGATACCGAGGCTATAGTGCTGGTAGGAGAGATCGGGGGGAGTGAAGAGGAGAATGCGGCTGAGTTCATCGCTAAACAGATGAAGAAACCTGTTGTTGGTTACATCGCTGGTAAGATCGCTCTTCCTGAGAGAAGGATGGGGCATGCCGGAGCGATAATCTCTGAGGGCAAAGGCACCGCGGAGGCTAAGATCAATGCCTTTCGCAGAGCAGATATCCCGATAGCGGATACTCCGGCAGAGGTAGCCAGGATGGTCGCTCTGCTCCTCTCTATACACATTAATGAGGCTTGGTGTAAGGGATGCGGAATCTGTGTCGAATTCTGTCCGAATAAGGTTTTGAGCCTTAGGGATGATCTTAAACCCAGAGTCGCTAATCCCGGTCGTTGTATTCAGTGTGGCCTATGTGAAGCTTTGTGTCCTGACTTCGCTATCTCGATTGAGAAGATAGACGAGATGGTTCGAGTGGGAAGAGGTGAGAGAAGTGAGTGGGGTAGGCAAGGTTAGACTGATGGAGGGGAATGAAGCTTGTGCCGAGGGAGCGCTGGCGGCTGGATTGAAGTTCTTCGCGGGCTATCCGATCACCCCCTCCTCGGAGATCGCGGAGCTTCTCGCCTGGCGACTTCCTCAGATAGGAGGCAAATTCATCCAGATGGAGGATGAGATCGCTTCGATGGCCGCCGTTATCGGAGCATCTCTAGCGGGATCAAAGGCGATGACGGCCACCAGTGGTCCTGGTTTCTCCCTCCTGCAGGAGAATATCGGCTTTGCAATCATGGCTGAGATACCCTGCGTTGTCGTCGATGTTCAACGAATGGGGCCAAGCACTGGCTCACCTACTAAGCCGGCTCAAGGGGATGTTATGCAAGCCAGATGGGGAACTCATGGAGATCACCCGGTTATAGCCTTAGCTCCCTCCTCGGTCGAGGAGACCTATCGATTGACGATAGACGCCTTCAACTTAGCAGAGGAGTACAGAACCTGTATCTTTATTATGTTAGATGAGTTAGTAGCTCATATGAGAGAGCGAGTCGAGCTCCTTCCCCCCGATAAGATCAAGATAATTAATAGGGTTAAACCAAAGGTTCCTCCCGAGGAGTATAATCCCTATTCTGCTCCGCCCGCGGGAGTGCCTCAGATGGCTAATTTTGGAGAGGGATATCGCTATCATGTGACTGGCTTAATTCATGATAAAACCGGTTTTCCCACTGAGGATCCCAAGGAGATAGAGTTCCTCATAACTCGTCTTACCAATAAGATAATTCATAACGCGGGAGATATAGTTCATTGGGAGGAAAAATTTATGGAGGATGCGATCTTTGCGGTCTTCGCTTATGGATCAACAGCGAGATCAGCTCTGCATGCGGTGAAGATGGCTCGTCAAGAGGGGATAAAAGTTGGCTTCATACGCCCCATCACTTTATGGCCCTTCCCCACGAAGATGATCGATCGAGCGGTGCAATCGGTGAATCGCATCATCGTCGCTGAGATGAATCTAGGACAGATGTATCACGAGGTGAAAAAGGTGAGTCAAGGACGAGCGGAGGTCGAGATATTATCCCGAGTTGATGGGGAGTTGTTCACTCCTCAAGAGATATTATACAGGATAAAGGAGACAAGTGGATGAAGGGGGAAATGGTATTATCTGGGCTATTTATCGTTCTTTATCTCATTGCTTCGACCTCTCCTCCGATCGCCACCGAATCTGAGATGGAGATTGAAGGGAGAGGAGTATGGGTCGATATGGGAAGCTTGGGCTTTGGCCCTGAGGATATAAAAAAGATCATAGACAAACTGGCTGATAATAACTTCAATATGCTCTTCGTCCATACCATCCACAACGGTCAAACGATCTATCCCAGCCGAATAACAGCCCAAGCCTATCAGTTTATAGGTTGGGATCCCCTCGAAGTTATCATCGAAGAGGCACATAAAAGGGGAATGGAGGTTCATAGTTGGTGCGAGGTATTCTATCAAGGAGGAGGAATCAGCTCCGCCTTGCGAGAAAATCCCGAGTGGGCGCTTAAGAATAGATATGGCTTTAACATCACCCCTTCAGGTATGCACTGGCTATCTCCAGCGATCCCCGAGGTCAGGAATTATCTCGTGAGCCTATTCGAAGAATTAGTTCGTTCTTATGATATAGATGGCTTACACTTGGATTACGTAAGATATCCCTTTGAGGTTCCTCTTCCCTTCGGTTACGAGGAGGCGAGCAGAGGGCGGTATAAGAGTCTAACTGGACTCGATCCAATAGACTTTTATCCCCAGCGAACCCCCGAGGATTGGGCGCATTGGTGGGAATGGTCGCTGTGGCGAGAAGATCAAGTAACCGCCTTGGTCAAACAGATCTCACTTGAGACTAAGAGGATAAAGCCCGATCTATTACTCTCGGCGGCGGTATTTCCTGATTATCACTACAACAAATATACTCAATTCACCTTGCAGGAGTGGAAGGAATGGGTGGATAAAGGATACTTAGACTTTATATGCCCGATGGCCTACAGGAGGAATATAATCAAAGTTGGAGAGGCTATCAAAGAGGATCTTGAGATAGCTAAGGGAAAAGTTTTAGTATATGCTGGTCTAGGGGTCCATCTAATTCCTTATCCCTCTGAGCTCAACGATCAGATCGATTTGGTCAGGGAGTCAGGAGCGGCAGGGGTCGTTCTCTTCGCTTATCCCTATCTAAGTTCGGAATATATGCGCAATATTCGAGAAGGAGTTTTCTCCAAGCAGGCTCTGATTCCTCACCAGAATCCCGAAGAATCCATCTCCATCTTGTTAGATCAACTGCGAGAAATACTTATAGGTTATGAGGATCTACTCTCCCTCCCTGAAATCGATCCAGTCGATAAGGACGATCTGATCTCTCTAGTCGAGGAGATCGATAATCTCTTGGAGAAAATAGATGAAAATTCGCTTATGAATAAGCAGGGGGAAGATATAGCTTCCCTGACGAGGCGAATAAGGGATATCGCCGGATATGCCTCCAGAGGCATTGTCAGTCCCAGAGCGGTAAAGATCTTCGTTTTTCCCGAGATAGAGCCGAGACCATCTGCTATAGTTAGGAGAGCTTCGATTCCCCCGGTGATAGATGGGGTATTAGAGGAGATATGGAATAGCTCGGAGGTATTAACCGATTTCACCCTCAATACTGGTCAAGGTGCCTCGCTCTATCCTACCTATGCCTATATTCTATATGATGACGATAACTTATATGTAGGCTTCAGATGTCCAGAAAAAGGAGTGAAGGATCTCAAGGTATGGGAAAGCAGAAGAGACGGCAACATCTTTCAGGATGACACGGTTGAGGTATTTATAGATACTAATGGAGATGAGGATAGTTATTACCACCTAGCGGTAAATACCATCGGGGTTCAGTTCGATCAACAGGTAGCTATATCCAGTGCTTATATGAATAGCGGTTGGAGCGCCTTCTGGCGATCGGCTGTCAAGGTTGAGGGCGATCTTTATGCGGTGGAGATCGCTATTCCCTTCGAGCATCTGGGGATTTCCAAACCCAAAAGTGGGGAGAGTTGGGGATTAAACTTGGGCCGAAGTGAGGTGCGCAATTCCCAATTTAGCTCTTGGTCAGGGGTCTATGGAAGCTTTCATACTCCTTGGAGATTCGGAGGGATAACCTTTGAATAGTCCTCATAGAAAATTTATAGGGAAAGGAGTTGAGTATATAGTGATAAGAAGAAAAGTAGTAATTATAGCCTTCATCTCGTTGCTCTTTATATTTCTCACAACTAGCGATGTCGATTCCTTTGAGGTACCACAAGCTCCTGCTTATCCAGAGGGAGAGGTAATAGTCAAGTTCTCCCCTAGCATAGCTCAAAGCGCGGATTTCGCTGAGCATTTAAGGGCCTTAAATCTCAAGATGGGAACAGAGATCATAGGCGAGATTCCAGCCCTTAACGCTTATCTGCTGAAGACCGTTAAGGGCAAGGGAGTAGAATCCCTAGTCAATAAAATTCTAAAGGAGAATGGGGTAGAATACGCAGAACCCAACTATTATCGTTATGCTTTGGAGGTCCCCAATGATCCGAAATATCGGTATCAATGGAATTATCGGATCGTCCAGGCCCCTTTAGGCTGGGATATCCAAAAAGGAGACCCCAGTATTATAGTAGCGGTGCTCGATACTGGCGTGGATCTAAGTCACCCTGACTTAGTGGGGAATTTAACCTCGGGCTATGACTTCGCTTATGGTGATAGTGTGCCTGATGATGTTTCTGGACATGGCACTCACGTCTCTGGTACCATTGCCGCGATGACCAATAACGGGATGGGAGTAGCAGGTTTAACCTGGAGATGCTTGATTATGCCGGTAAAGGTTCTGGCTAACGAGGGTTGGGGTACTGAATTTGACCTATCGGCTGGTATAGTATATGCCGCCCAAAAGGGAGCTAAAATTATAAATATGAGTCTCGGAAGTTACTACAGTGGTGAACTGGAGGTCGAAGCGATAGACTACGCTCATAACGGGGGATTAGTGATAGTTGCGGCAACAGGAAACGATGATATTTCCCAAATCGTTTATCCAGCAGCCTATCCCAATACTATCGCGGTAGGAGCTACCGATCTTCATGATGAACGCGCTTTCTATTCCAACTATGGCGCAACGTTAGATGTGATGGCTCCTGGGGGAGATATGAGAGTCGATGGTGATGGAGATGGATATCCCGATGGAATCCTGAGCACTCTTCTGGGAGGAACTTATGGATATTATCAAGGGACCTCGATGGCCACTCCTCACGTCTCAGCTTTAGCCGCTCTTATAATGTCAAAGGGAGTCACCGATAATGGCGAGGTGAGGAATATTATCGAGAGTAGTGTTGATGATCTAGGAACGCCCGGATGGGATATATATACTGGCTTTGGTAGGATAAACGTCTATCGAGCCCTCAAAGACAAGATACTAACTGTAGTTGCTTACACCAGCCCAGTATATAGAAATGATATAAAGCTCATAGTTAAATCACCTGTGGATTTAGTCAAAGTCTTCTATCAAATACTATATCGAGGTAGTGTCATATCATCAGGAATTGCCCAGAGAGCCTCAAGCGAAGAGATAGGAGGAGCCTCTTCTACAGATTATAAATATTGGGTTGTAGGCGATAGGTTGCCGAGTCCTGGGATGTATGCTATAACGGTAACTGGTTATAGAGAGGATGGCCGGGAGATCGAGGGGAGCATAACCTATACTCTTTCCGAAGATAGATAGGAAGGTGAAATAATGATGAATCTTGTCCGATTTTTTAAAGTTATACTGGTTATTATCGCTGCTTGTTCACTCCTTTTAGGTAGCTGTGAACGAGTCATCGCTCCCACTGGTTCAATAGAAGGGAACATAACTGATGTCGAGGGCAATCCCATAGGGGGAAATAGGGTCACGGTTATCTCTGGCGATATCAAGGGACATCCTAACGACAAGGGATATTATCGGCTAGGGGATGTTCCAATAGGAGAGCAGGAAATATACGCTCGAATTAGGGATTCTAAGAGTGGAACCCTAATGGTAAGCGACCGGGTGAAGGTGATGATAACCAAGGGAATCGTAGTTCGCGCTGATCTAGTGCTTAAGAACGATCACTGGACTTTGGGATGGCAATATTATAGAGATGAGAATTATACTAAGGCTATAAGTGAATTTGAGAAGGCTTTATCTGAGACGGGAACTGGTCAAGCTACGGATATATCATATTCAGCCTATAATGGTCTGGGCTGGTGCTACGGAAGAGGGAAGGGCGATTATGCTCGAGCTATAGAGTATTTCCAGAAAGCCTTAAATAATTCGAAGGATATGGATGCTAGAGTGGGGCTGGCTGGAGCATACTTCTCGCGCTATAAAGATAATGCCGATCTCCAAGAGGCTTTAAGTCAACTCGAGGTGGTCCTAGCTCAAGCAGACGATTACGAATGCGCTCATGATAAGATCAATGCGGTTGATCTCCACGCGCTAAAAGCGGCGATCTATTGGTATATGAGAGATGTGGACGCCTCGAGAAGAGAGATGGATTATGTAAAACTACGACTTCTATCTGCCAATAATTCGACTAGAGATTTGATAAGTGCCTTAGAAACTATCTTATCAGATATTTAAGTAGTTTCAAAATTTTTTGGCTGAGATATTCAAGATCAGATTAGCCCTTGAATTCATCTTAAATCACCCTCCCTTGACGGGAGGGTGAGCAGTCTTATCTGGATTTCCCCTCTCTCACGAGGGGAGAGGGTTAAGTTGAGAATTAAGGAGGAACATCAATGGCACTACGAAAGTGGGACCTGTTTGATGATATAACTGG
>CAZSTA010000070.1:9612-16541 GCA_964609495.1 uncultured bacterium
AAGGAGGAACATCAATGGCACTACGAAAGTGGGACCTGTTTGATGATATAACTGGTATCAGAGAGGAATTCCATAAACTATTTAGTGAGATGTTCGGGAGACCGTATTTCCAGGACTTCATTGAGGAAAGGTGTTGGCTTCCCCCTCTCGATATAATGGGGAATGAAGAGGAAATAATCATCACTGTAGAAGTCCCCGGCATCTCTGAGGATGATATATCTATATCCCTAGCGGAAAAGATGTTGACTATCAAAGGACGAAAGGAAGCCCAATCCAGTATCGAAGATAGGGTTTACTATCGTAGCGAATGTCCAGTTGGTCCTTTTAAGAGGGTGGTATCCCTCCCCGAGGGATTTGAGATAGGCGAGATCGAAGCGATATATAAGTATGGAGTCCTGAAGATAACGATAAGTAAAGCTAAACCTAAAAAATAGAGATACAGAGGTGATCGATAATGGCGGATGAAGTGAAAGATGAAGAGATAGAGATACCAGAAGAATTACCTATTCTGCCTTTGATAGATACCGTGATCTTTCCCTTTATGGTGATCCCTCTTTCGGCTGGTAGGGAAAAATCGATTAAAGCCATAGATGATGCGCTATCGAAGAATAGGATCGTCGGTTTAGTTGCCCAGAAACAGGGTGAAACAAAAGAACCCAAACCAGAAGATATATATGAGGTGGGGACCGCGGCTGGTATCCTCCAGATGTTGAAGATGCCCGATGGTGGCGTGAGGATAATCGTTCAAGGTCTAGCCAGAATGCGAGTGAAGGAATATACCAAGTTCGAGCCTTATTTAATCGCTAAAGTCGAACATATTCGCGAGATCAGCGAGAAAACAGTGGAGACCGAGGCTTTAATAAGGCTGATTAGATCTCAGTTCGAAAAGGCGGCTTCGCTGGGAAAGACGATCCCCCAAGAGATCTTAATCAGAGCGATCAATATCGAAAGCCCGGGACAGTTAGCTGATTTCATAGCCTCCACCTTGGACATAAAGTTAGAGGATAGACAGAGGATTCTGGAGATATTCAATCCTGAGGAAAGATTGCGTGAAGTTAGCATTTTACTCAATAAAGAGCTGGAGATATTGGAGGCGAAGAGCAAGATCCAGTCGGAGATTCAAAAGACTACGGAGAAAACTCAGCGAGAATATTTTCTTCGTGAGCAGATGAAGGCTATCCAGAGAGAGCTTGGAGAGGCAGATCCGAGAGCCGCGGAGATAGCAGAGTTGAGGGAGAGGGTAGAAAAAGCTCAATTATCGGAGGCGGCTATAGAAGCGGCTACTAGGGAGATCGATAGGCTGGAGCGAATGAGTCCGGATTCGGCAGAGGCTTCCGTTATCCGCACTTATCTGGATTGGCTTTTGACCCTGCCCTGGAAGGTTAGGACTGAGGACAATCTGGATATAGATCAGGCAGATAAGATATTGGAGGAGGATCACTATGATCTTACCGATGTTAAGGAGAGGATATTAGAGTATCTAGCGGTGAGGAAGCTCAAGGAAAGTGTAAGGGGACCTATCCTTTGCTTTGTGGGTCCTCCAGGAGTTGGCAAGACCTCCCTGGGGCACTCGATAGCTAGGGCTTTGGGGCGTAAATTTGTTCGGATCTCCTTGGGAGGAGTGAGGGACGAAGCGGAGATCAGAGGGCATAGGAGAACCTATATCGGCGCTCTACCAGGAAGGATAATTCAGGGGATACGAAATGCTGGAAGTAGCAATCCTGTCTTTATGATGGACGAGATAGATAAATTGGGAGCCGATTTCCGAGGTGATCCTTCAGCCGCCCTCTTGGAGGTGCTAGATCCTGAACAGAATAACGCCTTTAGTGATCACTACCTCGATGTTCCCTTCGATCTATCGGCAGTGATGTTCATCACCACAGCCAATATCCTCGATACGATACCTCCCGCCCTCCTCGATAGGATGGAGGTCCTGCGTCTGCCCGGATATATTGAGGAGGAGAAGATCGAGATAGCCAAGCGTTTCCTATTGCCGAGGCAGCTCGAGGAGCATAGCTTAACCAATGATAACCTTGAGATATCCGAATCCGCTATAGCTAGACTCATAAGTGGCTATACGAGAGAGGCAGGAGTGAGGAATCTGGAGAGGGAACTTGCCACCATCTGTCGTAAGATCGCGAAGGAGGTGGCGAGGGGAAATACAGAGAAGATCAAGATCGAGGCTGATGATATCCCTAAATACCTAGGTTACCAGAGATTCCGTCCCTCGGAGGCGGAGAAAGCCGATATGGTGGGAGTAGTGACGGGAATGTCTTGGACATCGACCGGGGGCGATATCCTATCGATAGAGGCGACGATTATGCCTGGCAAAGGAGATCTTATCCTGACAGGTCAGCTAGGGGATGTTATGAAGGAATCGGCTCAAGCGGCTTTGAGCTATGCTCGCTCACGAACGGAGAAGTTGAACGTCAAGAATGATAAGTTCTATAAGGATAGCGATATCCATATCCATGTTCCCGCGGGAGCAACTCCTAAAGATGGTCCCTCCGCGGGGATCACGATGACGACCGCCTTGGTATCGATCCTCGCTAATAAGCCGGTGAGGCAAGATATAGCGATGACTGGGGAGATAACCTTACGTGGTCGAGTCCTTCCTGTAGGTGGAATTAAGGAGAAGGTGCTGGCGGCTCGAAGAGCCGGGATAAAGACAGTCATCCTTCCTAAGGATAACGAAAGCAGTCTGGAGGATATCCCGGAGAACTTGCGGAAGGAGATAAAGTTCATATTTGTGGAGAATATGGATGAGGTTCTTAAGGTAGCCTTTAAGGATTCCTCTGATGGGAGCAAGCCAGAGGAAAATTGATATTCAAGATGGCTATTTTGCTGAGATATTCGAGATCAGATTAGATCTTGAACTCACCTTAGATCACCCTCCCCTAACCCCTCCCATCAAGGGAGGGGGAACTAAAGAGAGCCAGCTTATCTCAATGTTCCCTCTCCCCTCGTGGGAGAGGGCTAGGGTGAGGGGAAAATAAATTTGAATTCAGATTGATATATAGAATATAGAGCGGGTGCGTAACGCATCCGCTCTTTTTATAACCACTAGCCTAATATATAAAAATCTATTGAAAAGATAACCATTTTGGGGTATAATTACTAAAGATTAGGGTATAATTACTAGAAGGTTTTTCCTATTCGAAAGAGGATATAATAAGGAGGTCTAGAAATGAGAAAGTTTGTTATCTTAAACCTGATGGTAGTGATCTTGATGCTTTGTTTTGTCACCTCGGCCCTTGCCGAGGGAGAAGCTGGAGCTTTCTTGAGGATCGGAGCAGGAGCTAGAGCTTTGGGGATGGGAGGCACTTTTGTCGCTATCGCAGATGATTCTACCGCCGCCTACTGGAATCCCGCCGGACTAGCTCAACTTGAGAAGATGGAGATATCGAGTCTCTACAGTGATCAATTTGGTCTTGGTATCAGCTATAGCTTCCTCAACTATGCCCATCCTCTACCAGACTCTGCCGCTGCTATTAGCTGGGTGAGGCTCTCGGTAGGAGATATCCCTATCGTTACTAAACAAGGAGATAGACCGGTAGTAGTGGGATACTTCGAGGATTCGGAGAATGCTATCCTTCTCTCCTATGGAAGGAACCTCACTTCTGATATTATGTTGGGAGCTACAGTTAAAGGGGTATTCCAGAGCTTAGAGAAGCATAGCGCTTCTGGCTTCGGATTGGATGTAGGAGTCCTCTATAAGACTCCAGTTGAGGATTTGATGGTGGGAGCTACGTTATTAGATATAGGAACTAGCCTTAACTGGGATACCGATCATACCGATAGTTTCCCTCTAAGAACGAAGCTAGGGGTTTCCTATAAGCTTTTAGAGGATCAATTGATCTTAGGTGCGGATTACGAGATGGGAGGGATAGAGGATAAATTGCATCTAGGAGCAGAATATTGGTATGAAGGGATGTTTGCAGTAAGAGCAGGATTAGATGGCGATAATCTAACTGCTGGAGCGGGGATTCGCTATGGAGTAAGTAATACTGATCTGGGCTTCGACTATGCTTTCCTATCGCATGAGTTAGGTAATACCCATCGCTTATCGCTGATAGCTAGATTCTAACCTTGAATCACCCTCCCATCAAGGGAGGGGGAAATAAAGGGAATCGCAGGTCTCAAGAATCCCCTCTCCCCTCGTGGGAGAGGGATAGGGTAAGGGGGGAAGCATATCTTGAACTCAGTGAAGAACCAAGAAGAGCAAGTTATTCAAAACTGCTTAAATCAAAAATCATAACTAAGGAGGAATTTAAGTGAAAAGAATATCCTTTCGGACAATTCTAACCATTCTTTTTCTGCTAGCCTTAGCAGTCTCAGCAGAAGCCGCTACGATTAATGTGCCAACCCTTCCTATTTATCCTAATATTCAATCAGCGGTCATTTTTGCTAATAGCGGGGATATTATCAATATCACCCCCGGTGGTGGGACTGGTCCTAGTGGAGAATATGTTGAGAATGTAGTTGTGCTGAATAAGTCGCTGACCTTCCAATCGTCTAGCCCACCGACAAAAGTAGTTGTAGATGGCTCCAACGGTTTCGGAGCTTCCTGCTTCAATCTCATTGCTGGTGATGGGGGCGACTATACCATAGTCTTCAAGGATATCGAGATCGATGGAGGAGGAGCAGTGGCTGATAGCGGTATCAAGGCTTACTCCGTCTTAGGAAATATATCGGTTGAGGTTTATAATTGTGATATTCACGATAACGTTGATGATGGGATAGAGTTGCTCAAAGACTCTACAGGAACAGGGAGTGTGTCGCTTAAGGTCTATAATTCCGATATTTACAACCACCTTGGAACTACAGACTTTCCTGGGGTTGGGATACTTTTGGTGGGAGCGAGTAGCGCTACTATCGATGGAAGCAATATCTACGATAACAAGCTGGGAATAGTCTGCGCTGGTGGAGAAAGTATATCGGTTAATAGCTCCAATATCTACAACAACTACTATGCGGGGATATTGGCGATATCGCTGGATTTGGCAGATATCGGAGGCCTCTTGAGCTATGCAGGAGGAGCCGCTTACGAGGCCGCCGAACCAGGGAGTATGTCGCTTGCGATCAATAACTGCAATATTTACGGCCACTATGGGGATTTCGGGACTAGTCGACCTGCGATCCCCATCCCTGGAGCGGGGATAGTTTTGGTGGGAGTGACCGATACTACCATTGATGGAAGCGACATCTATGGTAACGGCCTAGGGATAGTCTGTCTCGGTGGATTCTCTCTTGACTCCTTAGATAGTACCATCACCAGCACCGCGATAGGAGGGGATATGTCGGTCAAGGTCTATAACTCCGGTATTCACGACAACGATCATTTGGGGATATTGGCGATATCGGTGGGTATTATAGATTTCGGGACTCTTGGACTCGATGTAAGAGAGGCGGCTTATGAGGATATCACTGCCCAGGCTATAGAACCCGCGAATATGTCGATTGAGCTTTATAACTCCAAAATTTACAACCACTTCGGAGCCCTCTTTGGAGTTGGGACTGGGATGCTTTTTATAGCGGTGAATGATGTTACTATTGATGGATGCGAAATCTACAATAACGCTATAGGAGTAGCCTGTCTTGGCGGACAAATCGATCTTGACTTCCTCTTCTCAGCTACAGCAGAATTTGATATGTCGCTTAAGGTCTCAAATTCCGATATTCACGATAACGCTTATTTGGGGGTATTGGCGATATCGTTAGGTATTATATACCTCGAGCTTCCTACGAGCAATTTAAGAGAAGTGGCTTATGAGGCTACTGATTCTATAATAACGGGGAATGTATCGGTTGAGATCTATAATTCCAATATCTACAACCACCAGGGGGGTGGCAAGGATGGCTACATTCCCCTTCCCATTAAGGGAGCCAAAGTTCCTATCCCTGCCGTGGGGATACTTTTCATAGGGACAGGTGATTATAATGTTAATATGAGCCAGATCTACAATAACGGCTTAGGAATGGTCTGTCTTGGTGGACAATTCTATTTTGGCGCCTTAAATATCACCAATACAGCACTATTAGAAGGGGATATGGCGATTACGGTCTCTAACTCCAATATCCACGATAACGCTTATCTGGGGATATTGGCGGTAGAGCTGTATGTTGGGATCGATATCACAGGCTCGGATTATGAGGCCACCGAACTTCTCCCAGGGAATATGTCGCTTGTGGTCTATAACTCCAATATTTACGATAACTATTGGGTTGGCAGAAAGGAGGACCTCCCCAAGATCCCTGGAGTTAAGATCCCCATCCCTAGAAGCGCTGGGATACTCTTAGTGGGAGTGAGTAATACCGTCATTGATGGAAGCAACATCTATGGTAACGGAGTAGGGATGATCTGTATTGGCGGAGTAGAATATTTTGATAACTCATATACCAGCGCCCAAGAATTGGTTATGTCAGTTACGGTTTCTAACTCTCAGATTCACGACAACAACTCCATCGGGATATTAGCGATATCGTTAGAGTTTCTCTTAGATACATTGGCTTACGACTCTACCGAATTTTTCATAGCAATACCAGGGAACATATCGCTTGTAGTCAATAACTGCGATATCTACAACCACCTTCGGGATGATGGCAAGGGTGATGACCTTCCTATCTCTTGGCCCAAACTATCTGTCTTCCCTATACCTAGGAGGGCTGGGATGCTTTTGGCGGGAGTTAGGGATGTTGTCGTCGAGGGAAGCCGAATCTATAACAATGGGGTAGGAATAGGTGGAATCTTTATTGGCGAATTTATCACCACAGCTGATATTACCGCTACTGTAAACGGGGACGAAACAGGAGGAATATCGGTTGCGAATTCCGATATTTACAACAACACTTATGTGGGGATAGGATTGATATTAGCGACCTTGGCTGAGATCAATAACTGCAATATCTATGGCCACCTTGGGAGCGAA
>CAZSTA010000071.1:0-16292 GCA_964609495.1 uncultured bacterium
ATTGTCGTGACTATGATACGTATATGGAGCAATTGGAGGATAGCCTGAGAAGACTTCAAACCGATTATATCGATCTAGTCCAATTTCACGAGATAATTCATGAGGGGGAACCGGATAGGATATTCAACGAAAGAGCTATAGATGCAGCTGTTAAAGCAAGGGAACAGGGGAAGATTCGCTATATAGGCTTTACGGGTCATAAATGGCCGAAACTTCTTCTGGAGATGTTAGAAAAAGATTTTAAATGGGATACGGTCCAACTACCGTTAAACGTATTGGATTATCACTATAGGAGCTTTACCCATCAAGTTTTGCCCGAATTAGTCAAGAGGAATATAGGGATTCTTGGGATGAAGAGTGCAGGAGGAGGAGATATATTCAAATTAGGATTCTTAGAACCGGAGGAGTGCACTCGTTACACTATGTCCTTGCCGGTATCAACAGTTGTAGCAGGTATGGATTCTTTGGAAGTCTTAGAGAAAAAATTAAAAACCGCTTCCGAATTTTCCCCAATGTCCGAAGAGGAAAAATCTGAGTTGCTCGAGAAAACCAAACCTTATGCTGGCAAGTATGAACATTACAAGAAATAGTGAGACATAGACAGAAGTTTATCTCATTTAGAAGGTTCAGGACACTTCTTTCAGTATTTCCAATCCTTAGCTTGAAGGCTTAAGCCATATTCGATAAGGAAGGGAGATGATAACGTTATCTGATATAGGTTGGGGAATAAAAGCAGTTTAAAAAAACACTACAGGGAGGTATAAAAGGAAGATGAAAAAAGCGTTACTAAGCGTCCTAGCTATTGCTCTACTCCTCATCGCCGGAGGAGCAATCGCTCAGGAGATCACCTTAGAGGTGTGGATGACTGATTTTAATGAGGATACGGTAGATCTATTCAAGACCAAATTGATCCCCGAGTTTGAGAAGAGATATCCAAATATCAAACTAAATGCGCAGTTCGTCAGTTGGGACGATTTCGATGTTAAGCTGATTACCTCCTTCGCCGCGGGAGTGAGCCCCGATGTATTCCAAGCTGGAACTGACTGGGCTGGCCGGGTATCGGAGGAGGAGCTATGTATCAAGCTAAACGATCGATTGGAGGAGTGGGGTCAGAAGGATGATTTCTATCCAGCCTCCTGGGAGGTAGTCGTCTGGAAGGGTGATGTCCTGGGAATACCAGCCTTGACTGCTCCTCGTCCCTTCATCTATCGCAAGGATATCTTCAGGGAGGTGGGATTGGATACGGAAAACCTGCCTCTGACTTGGGACTGGTTTGTAGATGCTACTAAGAAGTTGACCGTATATGATGAGCATGGTAAGATAACTAGAGCAGGTTTCGAAGCCCCCTCTTCAGGGATGTATGGATATCAGCAGTGGAGCCCCTTCTTCTGGCAGTTAGGAGGTAGATTCCTTAATGAGGATAATACCTCAGCAGTGAATGGCCCAGAAGGGGTAGAAGCTTTGGAGTTCTATGCCGATCTCTTCAACAAGCACAAAGTTGTTCCTCGCGCTGGGATGCAGGCTGAGGGTGGAGTTCCTCTCTTCCCTGGGGGAAAGATAGCGACTGCTTTCGGAGGAACTTGGATGCTTTCTCAGACGAAGAAGTATAAGCCCGATAAGTATGGTGAGATCGGGGTAGAACCATGTCTTAAGAATAAAGAGCAGTGGGGGGCAGTATTCACCGATTGGATGGGATTATCCACCCAAAGCAAGCATCCCGATGAGGCTTGGGATTTCATCACTTTCTTTATGGAGATGGATAACCTGAATGCTTATAATGCTACTATGTTCTTCTTGCCACCCATCAAATCAGCCGCTACTTCGGAATATATGCAAGATCCTCTTCTTCAGAAGTATGCGGAGAGTATGGCTTTTATGAGGAACTATCCTCTTCTTCCTGAGTTCACTAAATTCAGAATAGAGTTAGGAGATGCTTTGGAGCAAGCGATCTATGAGCGAAAAAGTGCCAAACAGACTTTAGATGACTTCGCGGAGAAGTTCAATAAGGAGTTGAAGAAGAGAGTCAGCGATTAAATCGTCTTGATCTTTGGTGGTCAGGTCCTTACGATCTGACCACCATAAATTATTACTCGACAATTCTCATAAAGGAGAAAGGGATCACAATGGCTTTAGTACGTAAAAGATCGAGCGGTATAGAGAGAAGCCAGGCTCGAGCAGCCTATATTTTCTTAATTCCAGTGATGCTTCTTTTTTTGGTGCTGGCTATAATACCTATGTTTGCCGCCCTGTATTTGAGCTTCACCAGATATAATGTCTTCAGACCTGCTCAGTGGATAGGTTGGGAAAATTATCGCTCTTTGCTCGAGGAAGAGATCTTCATTCAATCCATCAAAAACACTATTTACTACGTAGTGGGGACTGTTCCTGCTTCGATGATTATCGCCTTAGCTTTAGCTCTTCTGCTTAATCGGAAGATCAGGGGGCGAATAGTTTATCGAACTATCTATTTTCTTCCCACTATAATCTCTATGGTTGCTGTATCTATGATCTGGATGTGGCTCTTCAACTCTCAGAGTGGATTGTTAAATAAATATATAGTAAAGCTAGGGATAGCCCCGCAGGACTGGCTGGGCGATCCGAGATTGGCTATGCCCTCGATCATAGTTATGAGCATTTGGAAAGGGCTTGGCTATAACGTTGTGATCTACTTGGCGGGCCTGCAAGGGATCCCTGAGTATCTCTATGAGGCGGCGACTATAGATGGAGCTAATGAGTGGGGATATTTTCGCCATATAACTTTGCCTCTTCTTAAACCCACTACTCTATTTATTCTGGTGATCTCCTGCATCGGCGCCTTTCAGGTGTTCGAGCAAATCTACATTATGACTCAAGGAGGTCCGATTAATTCCACCACCACTATGGTGCATCAGATATATCAGCATGCCTTTCAATTTTTGGAGATGGGTTATGCCTCGGCTATGTCTTTCATCTTATTTGGGGCGATACTCATTCTATCCTTGATTAATATGAGGGTTTTAGGGTCCGATGCTGAATACTTATAGAAGAAAAGGATGGACGATCATTCAATTAATATTAGCGCTGGGAGCTTTAACTATGCTCTTCCCTTTGCTTTGGACTATTTCCACCTCTCTTAAATCTCCGGAGCAGATGGGTAGCGATCCCGGCGCGTGGCTTCCCAATCCTTGGATGTGGAGCAATTATGTAAAGGCTATGAAGGTGGTCCCCTTCGGTCGTTACTTTTTCAACTCCACGGTAGTTACGATCTCTAAAGTGATTTTGCGCCTCTTCTTATGCTCCTTGGGAGGATATACTTTTGCTCGCCTTAGATTCAAAGGCCGCGAATTTATTTTTATCATCATCCTAGCCACAATGATGATCCCCTGGCAGGTGACTCTAATTCCGGTATTCATCATCCTGAAAAAGATGCCCTTTTTTGGAGGGAATAACGCTTTCGGGGTAGGAGGGACAGGATGGATAAATACCTATTGGTCATTGATCATACCTGGAGCAGTCGATGCCTTCGGCATCTTTTTGATGAGGCAGTTCTTCAAAATACTTCCCAAAGCCTTGGAGGATGCCGCGCGAATAGATGGAGCTAGCGAGTTCGGGATCTATTGGCGAATTATGTTACCTTTAGCTAAACCAGCTTTGACTACGCTAGGGATCTTAACTTTCACCCAGACCTGGAATTTCTTTCTCTGGCCCCTTATTGTTACTACTACCGATTCGATGCGCACAGTTCAATTAGGGCTGACTGTATTCAGGAGTCAATATGATATAGAGTGGAATCTACTTATGGCCGCGGTGGTAGTGATCACCTTGCCTATCTTATTCGTATTTACTCTTGGGCAAAGATATTTCGTTCAAGGAATCGCCCTTACCGGAATGAAGGGATAGTCTATAAAATTATCTACTTAAAGGATAATTTGCTGGACGATATGACCTAATAGTCGGTTGGGTAAACCGGCTTATTTTTTTGAAGCGGAGATATCTTTTATAAATCACCCTCCCCTAACTTCTCTCCCATTAAAGGAGGGGAAAATAAAAGGGTGAGAAGCATTGTATCTAAAAGAAGGTAATCCTATGTCATCAGAAGAGAACAAGCCCATCTTCCAACGTCGGAAAGCAGTCGATGAGGCGAC
Organism: uncultured bacterium; assembly: GCA_964609495.1. Classification (GTDB taxonomy): domain Bacteria; phylum CAZSTA01; class CAZSTA01; order CAZSTA01; family CAZSTA01; genus CAZSTA01. The sequence continues at coordinate 4,125 of CAZSTA010000071.1, forward strand.
TGAAGCAAAACTGAAAGCGATCGATAAGGCGACGCTGACGCTCCTTGTGCGGCGCGCTCTGGGCTGTGAAACAGTTGAGGTTATCGATTGGGACTATCAAGAGCTCCATGGTGGCGCTAGCGGTTCGAGAGTATATCGCCTCGCCGGGAGCGGACAGGATCGGGGAGATACGATTCCATGGTCGCTCATCCTCAAAGTCATCCATCCATCGACTGATATCAATATTGATAGCGATAATCTATCTAGCTTTGTATACTGGAAGCGTGAGCCGCTCGCTTATGAATCGGGGTTGCTGGACGACTTGCCCGGTAGTCTGGTGGCGCCGGAGTGTTTCGGTATCGTCGAGCAGCCAGGTGAGGAGGTCTGGATCTGGCTCGAGGAGGTCACGGACGAGATTGGGCCGCGATGGCCCTTGGAGCGCTATGGTATCGCCGCGCGTCACTTAGGTCAGTTCAATGGCGCATACCTGGCTGGGCAGCCGTTGCCACCCTACCCATGGCTGAGTAGGGGGTGGGTGCGGACGCCGCCTCATTTTGTTCGTGATCGGACTGTCTCTGGAATCGCTAAACTCCGCAGTTCTCTGGAGAACCCGCTGGTGCACCGCTGGTTTCCAGCCGATAGCGCTGATCGTCTCCTTCGTCTCTGGGAGGAGCGCGAGATGTTACTCGACGCCTTCGATCGCCTGCCCCAAACCCTCTGTCACCATGATGCATTTCGTCGTAACCTGTTTGTGCGACGCAGTGCAGATGGTCGTGATCAGACCGTGGCTGTTGATTGGGCATTTGTGGGAAAAGGAATGATCGGGGAAGAGATAGTGACCCTTGTTCAGACGAGCCTCTTCTTCCAGGAGGCCGATCTAGCTGAGGCGCCGGAGCTAGATGAAATTGCCTTCGAGGGTTACTTGGAGGGACTGCGTGACGCCGGCTGGCGCGGCGATCCGCGAATGGTGCGGTTTGGCTACACAGCCGCATCGGCCTTACGCAACGTCAGTGGCATGGGGGCAGCTATACCCTTCCTGCTCGACGAGAGCCGATACGTTCAGATGGAGCAGAGGATGGGGCGTCCAATCGAGGAGATGATGAATTTCTTTGCTGAGACGGTTCGTCTTATGCTCAACTTGGGGGACGAAGCGCGGGAACTGCTAGACTCCCTTCGATTTTTGGATAAGACGGGAAAGTAAGACAAAATAGTCATTACTGTTGAGGCAACTTTAATTTTCCCTTAGCGAAAAAAGGAGGCTGAAAATGTCTGACCAAGTTCGTGTTGGTGTTATCAGCACAAGTTGGTGGGTGGATCTGGTGCACTGCCCCTACTTCAAGAGTCATCCTCGTGCGGAGCTTGTCGCCATTTGTGGTCGTAACCGTGACCGTGCTGAAAGGATGGCAAAGAAGTATGAGATCCCCCTCGTTTTCACCGATTACCGAGAAATGATTGAGAAGGGAGGCTTGGACGCGATCGTGGTCGCTACGCCCGATGATCTGCATTACCCAATGACGATGGATGCCTTGGACGCTGGTCTTAATGTGATATGCGAAAAGCCGATGGCAACGAATGCTGAACAGGCTAGAGAAATGTATGAAAAGGCCGAGGCAAGGGGCGTCAAGCATATGCTCTTCTTCGAATTTCGTTGGATGCCTCATCACCGATACTTGGGGGAGCTGATGAGCGAGGGCTACATCGGACGTGGCTTTCATTGTTATGTTCGCTGGCTACTTGGATATGCCCGCAGTGGTCGGTATGCGTGGAGACTCGATCGTCGCCGGGCAAATGGCGTTTTGGGCGATCTCGGATCACATATGATCGATCTTGCCCGATGGTATATGGGAGATGTCGCCAAAGTGAGCGCGAATCTGAGCACTTTCGTTGAGCGGTCTGAAGCTGAAAGTCAACCCCTTGATCAGGCGAATGACTCGGCTCTGCTTATCCTCGAGTTCGAGAACGGCGCGCAGGGGATAGTTCACGTCAGCGCTGTAGCGCACGTGGGTGATCGCGGACAGGAGCAGTATATTACTCTGCATGGTGAAGCAGGGACGCTTGAAACCGCCTTCATTCCAACAGGTGAAGATATAGTTATGGAGGTTCGCGGCGCCCGAAAGGATGAGGAACGCATTAGAAAGCTTCCCATCCCTGAACATATTAAGGGAGATGTGGATGGAAGCAAACCATCGTGGTTACTCCAAGTGGGTGGCAAGCAAGCCGTTGATGTATTTGTCAATTCCATCATAGAGGATCGACCTATATCCCCTAGCTTCTATGATGGGCTTAAGGTGCAAGAGATAATTGATGCGGCAATTGAGTCTGATCGGAGAGGGTGTTGGATCTCATTACAAGGAGGGAGGTGACATTATAGACACCGATACGTTAGTGAGTTCAGGATATAATAGTCTATACCTCGTATTATCCCCTCACCCTAGCCCTCTCCCACGAGGGGAGAGGGAACACTGAGATTGAACTAAAGCCCTCTAGTCCCCCCTCCCTCGATGGGAGGGGGTTAGGGGGAGGGTGGTATATTTCCCTTGAATATCCCAGACAAAATAGTCCTAAACTTTTTCCAAACTACAATTTTCGATAATATTATGTTATAATATTGATAGTCGGAGTTAGTTTTATAGAGGGGGGAAACAAATGTCTAGAATAAAGATTATATCTATCTCTTTAGTGGTATTAACTGCTATATTAGTGAGCGAGGCGGTATGGGCTGATACTCCTTTCCCCGAGATCAAGATAGGGAAGAAGGTTTATGTTGTAGGTGTTCCCGATGTTTATGATGACGTTCTCCCCCAGATCGAGAAGTATGAAAGAGCTACTTATGGAGATAGGAAGTTAGATTTAAATTTAGATTACCTCGTGGTTATAGTAAAGGATGCCGGAGGTAATGCTCAGGAATATGGAGATAGATTGTATGAGAAATGGATTGGCTCTGATCTGATCGATCCCGATCGTCATATCTTGATAACAGTGGGGATAGATGACAGGGAGATATCAGTTCACCCTGGGGTGGAGCTACAGACGCTTGGCTTCAGCGGAAGTGCAATAGATTCTCAGGTGGTGCAACCAGTATTTATCCCTCAGGCAAGAAGCGGGAATATCGAGAGGGGATTGGTTCTCCTTATAGATGGGATCTTCAATTGGATCGGAAATGCGGAGGAAACGATCATAATCGCTCAAGAGGAGCAGAGGAGAACTTATGAGAAGAGGTCGGAGGAGGTAAGAGATCTGTTAGACGAGACTGACGCTCTCATAAGGACAAAGCGAGAAGAGGGTTTAATCTTCGAGGTTCCAGCTAGCTTTTTAGATGTCGAAAGGAGGATAACCGATTCTCAGGCAACTATAGATGAGTTAGAGAGGATAGCTTTTTCCCTACAGGAGGTCGGGGATAGTGTCGCCGAGGCAGAGGAACTACGTGAGAGAGCTAAGAGCGGAGTCGCTGAAGTTAAAAAGGAATCGGAGCGAATAGAAGCGCTATTTAAGGATAATTCCGATCTTCAATTGGATGAAGCGAAGGGATATTATGATCAAGCTCATAGTAAGTTAGAGGAGGCTATAGCAAATCTCGATGAGGATTATAATTCGAGTATCAAATCCTCCAATGATGCTATGTGGTATCTGAGATTAGCTCAAGATGGAGTTAATACGAAGAGAAGGAACAGGCTTGCTATGAATATCTTAAAGATATCTATCCTCATCATAGCTTTAGCTATCCTAGGAGTTATATACTTGATCCTATTGAGACGTCATAATCGTGAGAAGAAGGAAGCTTCCGATAAGATTCAACAGTGGGATACCGACCTTAAGAACGCTAGCCAGAGGTTTTTGCATCTCCAAGAGGAGTATAAATGGTTTCCATTTTCTACCCCAGGGGAAAGCAAGGAGTTCACCGGGGTTACTCAAGAGATCTACACTCAGGTAGGAGAAAAGGTCGATGAGATAGTCCTCAAGCTTGATAGGGCCGATCAATTGCTCTCCTCCGCCAGAGAACTGTTCGAGAAGCAATCTTTTGTAGGGATCGGTAACTATAGAAAGATTATGGAAATGTTGACTGAGGAGGAGATAGTTATCGATACTGAGGATGCCAGCGCCTCTTATGATCTATTCTCTCCCCTTAAACGAGAGATAAAATCCTCTGCTCAGGAGCTTTTGGGAATGATGGGAGATCTTTATAAGCAGGTTAGAGAGGATTTAGACAAGATCTCTTCCGCAGGAAGGGAGAGTGGAGAGCAATTCGTCGAGATAGAGAAGCTTAGAGATGATCTTAACGAGCATATAAAAGAGGCTGAAGGAAAGGGATTGAATACGGATGGATTCGAGGAATGGATAGGGGAAGTTGATGTTGAAGTTATGGAGGCAAAGGAGCTTGAGAGCGATCCAGTAGGAACTTTAGAGAGGGCTATCGCTGTTAGAGAGACGCTTGCGGAAAGGACGTCCATTGTAAAGAGTGCTTTAGAGCAGATTGAGATCCTAAAGCCTCTTCAAGTCGAGGTGAAGGATTTATCAGATAGAGTAGTTCAGCTCAGAGGTCAAGGTTTGATGCTGGACGAGGAGGGATGGAAACCGGATAGATTATTAGTCTATTCTCAAGCTAAATTGGAGGCAGGCAAATCTCTCTTAGAGTGCGGGCAGATAGAGGAAGCAGAGGAGGACTTAGAGGAAGCTCAGGGATCCTATAAGGAGGCGCTATTTAGAGTCGATAGAACGCTCGAAGCCGCAGAGAAGGTGGAGGGAGAGATAGCTCGGGTTGAGGAGGGGTTTAAGAAGCTCGAACCCAGATCAAGAGATATGCTGGACCTCCTTCAGGATCTCAAAGATAAATACGCTCTTGATAGTTTTTTAGCGGAGATCAACAATGATGATGAAGTGCTTATGAATCTAAAAGATCTCATAAGGATTATCGAGGGGGCTAAATCTGAAAGTGATAAAGAGGTACAGAACTACATCACCGCGATGGCGATGGTTGAAAGAGCTGATGAGATGATAAATTTGACCTCCCGCTTGATCGCTGAGGTCAGTCAAAAGCTGACGGAATTAGAGCAGAAAGCTCAAGATTCTCAGAGGAGATTCGAGGAGATCGGGAAGAAGATAGATGATTTAGACAGCTATATCCAAGAACATAGTTTCGAGGTCTCAGAAGAGATCGAGGGACTCGCTGCACCTCTTCGGGACAAGCTTCAAGAGATACCTCGGTATATGCAGGTGAAAAGACCAGATTGGGAGGAGGTGGAGAGATATCTCGATGAGGTGGAGGAAGATATAGAGGAGGTGAGAGCTGAAGCTCAAGCTGAGATCGATTCCTTCGATAAGTTGAAAGGGATGTTGCCCCAAGCTCAAGCTAGAGTGCAAAATGTTATAGCTTTCCTGAATAGTGAAGGTGGCGATACCGAGGCTGAGAACAACCTAGCTCTTAATGCTCAGGCGATAATCTCCGAGGCTGTTAGATTGTTCGGACAGCCGAGATCATCCTGGGATATTATCATCGAAAGTGTTTTAGAGGCTATGATGGCTCTGGATAAAGCGGAGAAGATGGCTAAGGAATCAATAGCTTTAGAGGAAAAAGCCAGGCGAGAGATCCGAGAGGCTGAGAATATTATCCTTAAAGCGGATGTTAGATATAAGCACCGAATAAGGGCTGATCTGAGAGGAGCTAGAGGGAAACTTCGAGATGCTAGGAAAGCTCTGATCTCCAGCACAATAGAGGGATATAAGAAGGCGATACTTTTAGCCAATGAGGCGGAAAGATATGCCAATGAGGCTAAGGGGAGAGCTTTAGCAGAAGTGAGGGCTCAGGATCGTAGGATTGAGCAGAGGCGCAGAGAGGAGGCAAGGAGAAAAGAGAGAGCTAGGATTAGTTCCCGAAGAGCCAGCAGTATATTCAAGTCTAGTAGTTCTAGTTCCTCTTGGCGATCTAGCTCATCTTCTTCTCGTAGCTCTTGGAGTTCCTCTTCTTCCGGTTCCTCGCGAAGCTCTTGGTAATAACGATGATCTAACCTCTATTGCAGATCTCTTCCCTAAGCCAAAATTTAAGTTTAGGGGTAGGAGTTGGGGTATATCAATTCAACATCCGAGCGATTAATCGCAACTGGTAAAATAGATACCGATTCTTATAATATCTGGAGATATAATAAATTTTATTCTTATCCGATAGGGGAAGATAATAGATTAACTCTTCAAGAGGGATGGACTAAGGAGGTGGAGAGCCATAGGATAACGTCCTCCTTAAATTTGGAGAGGCTCTTTCTCAAAAGAGAAGGTCTCAATCCTACCGGTTCTCATAAAGCTCGAAGCTCGGCTTATCAGGTTTCCAAAGCTCTGGAGGATGGGAAGAAAGCTCTAGTTATCTCCTCCTCGGGCAACGCAGCAATCTCCGCCGCAGCTTATTGTCGCCTGGCGGGGATAAAGCTATTCGCCTTCGTATCTCCTCGGACCAATCCGGTTAAACTGGCTCAACTTCATCGCTTTTCTGCGGAGATCATTGTTACTGAGAGGGCTATTAACTTCGCTAAATATTTCGCTAGTAAATATGGACTTATCAATCTCCGTCCTTCCACTAATGAGCTAGCGCCAGAGGGATTTAAATCGATCGCTTTCGAGATCTTCGAGAGGATCGGAGAGATCGAGGCTATATTTATGTTCACGAGTAGTGCTAGTTCCCTGGTCGGCATTGGACGAGCTTATTTAACTTTAAGAGATGAGCTGAAGTTGATCGATAAGTTACCTGAGTTGCATTCAGTCCAAGCGGGGATGATCACCTCTATAGCGAGCAAATTCGATAAGCTGGAGGGAAACGATGAAGGTTCGGGGCGGAGCATAATCGGAGATTTAGGAGTTAAGAAGACGAGGAGAGCGAAAGAGGCGATAGGACTAATAAAAGCGAGCCATGGATCGGGATGGATCGTATCCGATGAGATGATCCTGGAGGCGGCTGATTTGTTAAATGAAAACGGGATAGATACCTCCTGGGAGGGAGCCGCCGCTTTAGCTGGGGTTAGAAGGGCTTGTGAAATCCGTTCTTTCAAGAGGGTCGTTTGTCTCCTCACTGGTCATTCCTCTCAGCGATCGATAGATTCGGATATTCAAGGGATGAGAACTAATAGGATAACCAGTCGAGAGGAATTGGATAAATTAGCTGAAGAGATGCTCGTTTTCAAGAGGTGAGGTCGAGTAGGGTGACTATAAGCATAGATAAAGCGGAGGATCTTTACAAGTTATTCGTCAAAGAACGACCCATTATCTATGTTACTAATGATGTTAATAATGGAGTGGGTTTGGAGAAGGTCATAGGTGATTATCATATCGCTTGTATCGATTATACTACCGTGGTAGATTATCTTAGGGAGGAAGGTGTATCTGTTTTCTCGCTTGAGGATGAGATCGGCGATAAAAATATAATCACCAGAAATTCAGAACAATTATTAAGACGAAAAGAAACAGTCGATTTCATAAACTCTAAAGGGGAAGTAAGTCTGCTCCTCTTCAAATCCTCCTCGGCTATCGAGAAAATATGTGCTGAACATAGATGGAAATTATCGGCCTCGCCCTCTCAACTCAGCAGGAGAATAGAGAATAAGTTCCACTTTCAGGACATAGTCCTAAAACTAGGTATAAATTCTCCTCCAGGGGAGCGGATATCTTTAACCGAGGATTTATATGATAAGCTCTTTGAAAAGTATAAAGGGAGAATGGTAATCCAGTTCGCTAAGAGCTTTGGAGGTAATAAAACCTTTCTTATCGAAAGCGAGGAGGATTACCTCGGGTTGGTTGAAGAAAATCGTGGAAGAAGGGTTAAGGTTGCCGAGTATATTGAGGGATATAATCTAACTGTAAACGCTTGTGTGACTAGATATGGAATCATTGTGAGCGAACCCTTCTTCCAACTCACTGGAATCCCAGAGCTTACCACCTATGAGTTAGGAGCTTGCGGAAACGATTGGCTCTATCCGAAGTTGCCTGATGATGTCGCTCATAAGATATTCGAATATACTCAGGTTATCGGGGAGTATATGAGAGGGTTGGGATATCAAGGGATATTTGGATTGGATTTAGTTGTGGATAGGGATAGGGGCGAGGTGTTTGTGATCGAGAATAACCCTCGCTTGGTAACCTCTATACCTATGTTCACCAAGCTCCAGCTTGAAAATGGGGAGACCCCACTCTTGGCTTTACATCTCCTCGAATTTATGGGGGGAGATTATAGGGTGGATATAGACGGGATCAATGAGAGCCTTCGCCAGCAGAAACGAGGAGCGCAGTTCATCTTGCACAATCTGGAGGGTTATCCCAGTGAGGTTCAGGGAGATCTTACTTCAGGAGTATATACTTTTGGAGAAGGAGAACTCAAATTCAAGGAGAGGGGATATTCGATCGAGCGATGCCAAAATGATGATGAGATTCTTCTTCTTACTGCTGATAAAGGTCGCATAGTAAACCCGGGTATAGAATGTGCTAGGATACAGACTCGTATTTCGCTTCTTGAGGATAATAATAGGTTAAAAGATCGGGTGTTGGAACTTGCTAAGGAGATTTACAAGGGATTAAGGTTGGAGATGATCGATATTCCTGATAGCTTGACCTAGAAAGGATGATTATTACGAGATTAAAGCTTATGACGCCATAGCTATATTGCCAGGCACTAAGCATAAGCTCTGGAATACTTCGGATGAGGATTTAGTATTCCTGTGCTGTTGTGCTCCTTGCTACGAGCATAATGACACGATCATTACTGAGGAGTGAGAAAGCTATGTTTTTTCGTCTATCCGAGGAGAGAAAATAAAAAAAAGTGATTGAATCATCGGACTCAATATGTTATAATTGTAGTGTTGAAGAACAATAAAGAGAAGAGGAGGAGAGAACAAATTTGTGTATGAAGATCAAAGAGTCGGACTATTTGTAGATGTTCAGAACATGTTTTATTCTGCTAAGAAGATTTATAATGCTAAATTAGATTTTGAGAAGTTATTAGAAGCTACTATAAGGGGAAGGAAAATGATAAGAGCTATCGCTTATATTATTCAATCTCCAAATACTGATCAATCCAGCTTTATCAATATGTTAAAACTCAGGGGATATGAGGTGAAATCTAAAGATTTACGTCTTCGCCCAGATGGAACAGCTAAGGGTGATTGGGATATGGGTATCGCCATTGATACCATATCTCTGGTTGATAAATTAGACGTTGCTATTCTCGTTAGTGGGGATGGAGATTTCATAGACTTGGTAACGATGTTGAAGAGCCGGGGGGTGAGGGTAGAGGTATTTTCCTTTCCAGCAAGCACTAGAACCGAACTCATTAGTGTAGCTACGGAGTTCTTCCCTATCCACGATGATATGCTTATCTTCAACTGCGTTTAAAGGAAACTTTTTTACCTTGAGTTTTGTTTGAAGCAAAAGTTTCCTTTATTAAGTGAGGCTCTTTTTGAAGAGAAAGGTGATAGATTATGACTAACTTCGAGATTTTACAAAAGCTTATCAGCCATATCAGATGTGTCCGTTGCCATGAGTATTACACTGCTGATGACATCGTCCTGCTGCGCGAGGAGGAAGAGAGTCTGATCATAGGGATTCGTTGCTCTCACTGTCATCTAGGAGGGATTGCTCTGGTTACCATAGATCGTGATCAGACTTTGAGTGAGATATCCGACTTCTCAACCGAGGAGGAGGAAGCGAAGTTCTCCGAGTTGCCTCCTATCTCTACAGATGAGGTTATAAACTTCTATGAGTTTCTTCGGGATAAGGATATAATGAAGGTGTTGGCAGAAGAAGACATCGATTCGTGATCGCTCTCCTTTGAACTGAGGGATAGAGCGCGAAGGATAATAGTGGACAATCGAAGCTGGGGATATTTTTTGGCTTCATAGGGGTATTCTGTAGGGGAGGATAGTAGCTAATAATAGTTAAATTCCCTTAGGGAGTTTAGTAACTTCTCAAGAGTAGCAGAATCGATAAAGAAGGCTGGAAGAGTGGATATTATCTCTTTCAGCCTATTTCTCTCTTTAAATCACCCTCCCCTAGCCCCTCCCATCAAGGGAGGGGGAACTAAAGGGCTTTAGTTCAATCTCGGTGTTCCCTCTCCCCTCGTGGGAGAGGGATAGGGTGAGGGGGGAATTAGGTCTTGAACTCGTCTTAAATCACCCTCCCCTGACCCCTCCCGTCAAGGGAGGGGGAAATAAAAAGAAAGAGATAGGGTGAGGGGGAATCACACCTTGAAATAATAGTTTGAAACTACTTAACTTGTAGGCTCACGCCTTCTTCCTCGACTTCCCAAGGACTTATCTAGTAGCTCATCCCAGTTAGTATCCTTAGCAAAGTCGAGATTAGCATAGTAGCTGGAGAGCTGCCTGAAGGGATAGTAGATTGAGATCCCGTGGGTATCGATCATATTTCGCCCCAAGTGTTTCTGTATTAGGACTGGGCTTCCCTTATCCCAGGAAGCGACCGCATCCAATACCTTTTGAGCTACGCCTTTGATGGGGCTATTGAAACTGTCCTCCTTGATGAATTGGGCGAGTTGATAGAGATCAACATATTTCGAATCGTAGAAATCGGTCGAATCCCATCTAGCATCTCGGACTATATTTCCCTCCCTATTCCAGTTGTCAACGAGAAGCCCAGCTAATTCATCTATAGTATCCTTCAAAAGATCGATTCTCGTGAGGTTTAAAGCCGATTGGGTGACATTGGGACTTCTATTTCCTACATCATAGGATTCGATATATTTTTCGACGATTATCTTAGCGAACTCCTCGGGAGGCATATCGGGATTCTCAACTAATTCCGCCAAGATAAGATCATAGGGCCAACCGTCTCCTGGTTCTGTCTCCTCCGAGCCTACGACATAGTGAACGCTATCCCTGATCTGATAGGCTACCTCAACCTCGCTCATCAGACAAGCGTCCATCCCGAAGATATCGATCTTATCCTTTTTATCCTCCTCTTCTCTATCCTCATTGATGATATCCAAGGCCTCTTGAAGAACCCTCTTCATCTCCTTGTTGTCGAGGCAATCCATTGAGCCATCATCATAGGCGATACCTCTTAGCGGTCGAGGTAGATCGAGGATCTCCTTTAGAGTTGTACGGAAGAGAACCTTTCGGACATTTTTTCCTCCGCTCGTTCTCAATTCTCTCCCTAAAAGGGCTTTATCCTCCCCAATTCTCTCCTCTTCTACCAGCCTGAAGATATCGGGGATATCCCAACCAGAGCCGTGATTCCAGATCACCAACGCATAGCGATCGGCTGGATAGCTATTAACGCTCCAGGTGATGAAATCCTTAAGCACCTCGGGATCACCGGTGTTGGTCTCCCCAACTATCTCGACGCAATCCTCTTCCATAGGCTTATCCTTGGAGATCAGATAACGTTTGCTGGGGACATCCTTCTGCACATAATCGCATTCCACCAATATATTAACATTATCATCTGAACCTACCTGCTTCATCTCCTCGATATCGCGCACTCCTGCTTGCTCCAGATTATTATCCCCAGCGATATAGACCAGAAAATCCCATTTCACCTTGGGTTTAACTGCGATCGTTCTCTCCCCCATACATTTACCCTCCTTTTGTTTTAGAGACATTTTACTTCATCAATTCCTCGATATGTTCACTAGCCTCATTATTCCAATACTCATCGGTAGATAATTCTAAAAATCTCTTAAAATATTCAGTTGCTTTTTCTTTTTCTCCCTTATCTTTATAAGCAAGTCCTAAATTGTAGTGAGCGGGAGCATAATCAGGATTGAGCTGGAGAGCGAGTTTATACTTGGAGATAGCCTCCTCTATCTTCCCTTGATCAGAGTAGGCATTCCCTAGATTATTGTGAGCAGAAGCATAATCAGGATTGATCTTGAGAGCAGTTTTATACTCAGAGATAGCCTCCTCTATCTTCCCTTGAACTTTGTAGGCAAGCCCTAGATTGTTGTGAGCGGGAGCATAATCAGGATTGAGCTGGAGAGCGAGTTTATACTCGGAGATAGCCTCCTCTATCTTCCCTTGATCAGAGTAGGCAACTCCTAGATTGTAGTGAGCAAAAGCATAATCAGGATTGATCTGGAGAGCGGTTTTATACTCGGAGATAGCCTCCTTTAGCTTTCTTTGATCAGAGTAGGCAAGCCCTAGATTGTAGTGAGCGGGAGCATAATCAGGATTGAGCTGGAGAGCGAGTTTATACTCGGAGATA
>CAZSTA010000072.1:0-14454 GCA_964609495.1 uncultured bacterium
TTATAAGTTTCAAGTCTCGCATCGGTTACCCCAAGCCAAACCCGGTCCTTGATCACATTGGGGGTGATGAGAAGGATATCCGCATCGGTATCCTGTTGAAGGATCTCTATGATAGAGCTCATCGCCCCGCGAAATTCACTGGTGCTAATTGAGGTCTGAGGATGGCTGTCGTTTATCCCGTAGCAGATAGTTACTAAATCTGGATCGAAGGGAACTACATCCCTTCTCACTCGATTTAGCGCATCTACAGAGGTCTCGGCTGGGATACCATTATTTATAACCCCGATACTCAGAGCGACATTTAAAGTTTTGATCTGAGCTTGAGGATAACGTTCTCTCAAAACCTGACCGAAGAGGGACACATAACACTTAGAGGGATCGCTAGCCTCCATTCCATAGGTGACGCTATCTCCCATACATACAATCGTTACCGACTGTCCAGCATAGAGCCTGTCTCTCACTCTTCTTAAATAAGGCGGGACTATAACCTCAAAATTCACCATAGCAGGAGAGGGATAATCCTCAGCGGAATCCATATCCTTCGCCTTAACGTAGAAGGTATAGCTGCCCTCTGATAGTCCTTTGTAACTAACACTCGTGTCATAGCTGAAGTAGGACCAATTCTCATCATTTAACTTGTAGGAATATCTTAGTTGAGGAGTAGGAGTAGTATCGTCTGTTCCCGTCCACTCGAAATACGCGACTGAATCATAAGGGCTAACATCAGGGTCATCTGGACCTCCTTTGATTATTGTGGTCTTGGGAGGAAGGTTGGAGCTAGTGGTCCAGTGCAGATTCCAAGTCCGCTCTAATCCATTCCCAGCCAGATCTTGAGCTCCCGGCCTTATCGATAAGGTGTAATAGGTGTTAGTCCTCAACCACTCATTGGGACGCACAATCAGTTTATTTCCCTCCCAATCAAGTTGGAGGGAGAATGCTGGACTCGCGAGAAGATTTGCCTCCACCGAATCTTGATTCATGGGTTCGCTAAATGTTATCTCTATCGCTTTTCCACCTGATACTCCTGTTTCCTCCTCAACGGGAGAGCTTAAGATCACTTGAGGAGGAGTGGTATCTACCTCAAAGTCTATTTTAGGGGGAGAGGGGTCTATATTACCAGCTCTGTCTCGAGCAGCAACGGTAAACGTATGCTTGCCTTCTGTTAAGTTAGTGAAGACCTTCTGGGTGGAGAAGGTCCACTTCTGTTTACCATCTAAGGAGTAAGAATACATTATCTTATCAGTTGAAGTTTGATCATCGCTTCCAATCCAAGCAAAAGTTACATCGTGAACATTTATAACCGGGGCTGGAGATTTAGTTATCCTGGTATTAGGAGGATTAGGATCTTGACCAGGAGAAACGCCTATCCCTTCATTAGTACATCCGCCAGAGGTCAAGAATATTGGCGGGATTAAAATTATAAGGAGCAAAATTGAAAAGACTCTCTTAAGCATCTCCGTTGTGAATGCCTCCTTTTTTATCTTAATTTCAATTGCTATTCGAACTATACTTTCGCAGATTTTCCAAAAATCTACTATTAATAAGAATTTTTGCAGGATTTGTTACACATATCCTCCTCTACCCCCAAATCCGCTTGGAAACGGAGCTCTCAGTTTAGCATCTTCAAAAACTGCGAAACTATAGTCAATTACTATTCGAGGACAGAACCTCGTTACTTCCTTGATCTGATGTTATAATTTGCAGATTGCGAAGTCTGGTAATTAAAGGCAATGATCACCAAATAATTATAGCATAGAAGAAGATATTAGTCAATGGTATCTATCTCCTAGGTAAGCATGTAAAAGTTTGTGCTAGTAGCTTTTCGCTAGGGAGTTCAAGATATAAATCCCCCCTCACCCTAGCCCTCTCCCACGAGGGGAGAGGGAACATTGAGATAAGACTGCTCTCTTTAGTTCCCCTGCCCTTGAGGGGAGGGTGATTTAAGGTGAGTTCAAGGGCTAATCTGAACTCGAACATCTCAGATAAAAATTTTGAAACTACTCAATACAGGGGATTCAGTCTTCTTTGCGAAAATTTTGGATTTATGTTATAATTAGGGTAATCATTCGGGATTTCATTGAATGATAGGTTAGTTAGATCATAAAAGATTTTTGTATCGATTAGGAGGAGATATGGCTCGTCAATTATTCGATGCTGAGTTTTTGCACAAGCTCGAATTCCTGCAACTTATCGCCAGAAGAATATTCGCGGGACGGGTGAAAGGGGAGCGTCGAAGCCCAAGGCATGGCACTAGCATCGAGTTTGCAGATTATCGAGAATATGAGAGCGGCGATGATTTTAGATATGTGGATTGGAACATCTACAGCCGCTTAGATAAACTATTCGTTAAGCTTTTTACCGAGGAGGAGGATCTATCGATCCACATCTTGATCGACTCCAGTAATTCTATGTCCTTTGGTTCACCACCTAAAATGGATTATGCGGCTAGAGTAGCGGCGGCCTTGGGATATATTGGTCTATCCGATTTGGATAGGGTTGGGGTAGCCTCTTTCTCCTCTAAGCTCGCTCGACCTCTGCCTCCGACCAGGGGAAAGAATCAAGTCTTCAATCTCTTCAATTATCTGGAAAATATAGAGTGCGGAGGCGAGACGAACTTCAGCCAGTGCGTTCAGGAGTATATCCTGCGAACTAGAGGAGCAGGCGTGATGATCCTGATAAGCGATCTGATGGACAGCAATGGCTATGAGAGAGGATTGGATTTCCTAAGGTATAGGAAGTTCGATATCTTCTTGCTTCAGATAGTATGTGATGAGGAATTAGATCCAAGAGTAAGGGGAGAGGTGAAATTCATCGATGCCGAGACGAGGGAGAGGATCGAGCTTACCGTCTCCGAGCCTACTCTTAACTACTATAAAGGGACGGTCGAGAAGTTTTTCTCGGGGATAGAGGATTATTGCTTGAAGCGGCAAATAGATTACATAAGGACTAGCACCTCTATCCCTTTTGAAGAGCTGGTTCTAAAATACTTGAGGTATGGTGGTTTCCTGAAATGAGTTTTCTAAACTATAGCGCATTCTACTTCGCCGCGTCTATACCGGCGGTTATCCTTCTCTATCTACTTAAGACGAAGAGAAGGGAGATAACTATCCCCAGTATATTCTTGTGGGATAAGATGATAAAAGATGTTCGAGCGCATACTTCATTGCGCTGGTTAAAGAAAAATCTACTCCTTCTGCTCCAACTATTGATCTTAGCCCTTCTCACCTTGGGGATGGCTAGACCTTTCTACACTAAACAGGTCCCTTATGGGAGGGATATCCTCCTGATTATGGACGCTTCAGCCAGTATGTGGACCATGGAGGGAGAGGGGGTTCGATTCGATTATGCTCGGGAGAGAGCGATCGGCCTCGTTGATAGGTTGAAAGGAACAAGCGAGATGGCTATAATCAAAGCTGGGGCAGAGTCGATATTAGCGTGTGATTTCACTTCCGATAAGAATAAGTTGAAGAGCGCAATTGAGAGCATGAATCCAGAGGAGACGCCGACTAATCTCAGAGATGCTATCCTCTTGGCTCTGCCATTGGTATCCTCGCGAGGGGCGAGCGAGATCATAGTTATAAGTGATGGAGCTTTCTCCGCGGAAGATCAATTGCCCCAAGCGATTCGCCTGATCTCGACTTCTGTGGAGAAGACTGAGACCTCGACTTCCTTCTCCACCAGTGAGGAGGATCGATCGGGATTGAGAGTTGGTTTCATCGTTATCGGAGAGACCTCCGATAACCTGGGAATAGTGGGGCTAAGTATCAGGAGGACTTATTATAGTGCCTTCGACTATGAGGCGTTGCTTCAGATTAAGAATTACTCGGATGGAACTCTTGTGGTTCCTCTTCGCCTCTACTCAGGAGAAGGGCAAGAGGAGGAGATAATCTACTCCTCCGAATTTCTTATTGGACCTCATTCGGGAACGATTAAGATCTTCCCCTATTTCGGAGAGGTGGGAACGGTGATCAGAACAGAGCTAGGGGTAGAGGATAATATGAGCATAGATAATCAAGCTTATGCGGTGCTTGCTCCATCAAGGGAGATATCTATCCTTATGCTAAGCGAAGGCAATGTTTTTCTCGAGAAGGCTTTTAAGATCTATCCTCATCTTAAGGTTGATATAGTAGATCCGGCTCTTATTAGCGATGAGGAGAACCTACCAGATCCGTCAACCTATGATCTAATTATATGTGATAGGATCCCTTGGCCTAGTCCCCTGATCGGGAATTTCATCTTCATCGATACTATCCCTCCTCAAGCGCCCTTCGAACTGAGAGGAGAGGTCGGCAATCCATTCATCCTCGATTGGAAGAGGGATAATCCTATACTGAGATTCGTCAATCTCGATGATGTTCATATAGATAAGGCGATGTTGATAGAGAGGACGGAGGACTGGGGGGATGTCTTGGTAGATGGTGATACCACTCCTCTTATATACCTATTCGAAAGGGAGGGGATGAAAGCGCTCTTCATCGGCTTTGATCTTCTCGACTCCGATTTCCCCTTAAGGGTGGCTTTCCCGATCTTCTTATCTAATGCGTTGAGTTGGTTCCTACCGGAGGAACAGGAAGCGGCGGTATCTATCCGAGCTGGAGATAGTTATTCCCCAAAATTAACCGATTCTGGGGGGAGGACAGTGGTTGTTGATCCTTTAGGAAGAAGGACTCAGCTCACCGAGGGAATCTTCACCGGAACTAAGCTCTGCGGAGTTTATAGGGTCATATCGGGAGATGAGACCGAGTCCTTCGCGGTGAATCTCCTAGATGACGAGGAGTCGAATGTCATCCCTCGCGCGAAGCTAGAGATAGCCGATGACGAGGAGATGATGGGAGGAGAGTCCCTAACTAAGGTCAATGTCGAGCTTTGGCCATATTTTATCCTCTCAGCTTTAGCTCTGATTCTGCTAGAATGGTATGTGTATCATCGCCAATCATTTACTATTTAGAGGGGGGGCGCGATAAGCGCGATAACGCTATTTTCCCAATTTCAGTCTGGGGGTGGTAGGTATGATCGCCAGATCAATAATAATTATGGTTATCTCCTATCTGTTCGGTGCTATACCGGTGGGACTGCTGGCAGGTAAGTTATTCAAGGGGATCGATGTGCGAGAATACGGAAGCGGAAGTATAGGAGCAACCAACGTATTAGGAGCGGCAGGGCCCTTCGCAGGACTTCTGACCCTCCTAGGGGATATACTCAAAGGAGTAATCCCGGTCCTGCTAGCAAAATACTACCTGGAAGCGGATGGTTTAGTAGCCCTGGCGGGCTTTATAGCGGTAATCGGGCATGATTACACCGTCTTTCTTGGCTTTCGGGGAGGAAAAGGGGTATCAACAAGCCTAGGAGTATTGGCCGCCCTCAACTTCCCAGTTGCTCTCTTCTCTGCTTTGCTTCTATTGGCGATAGTTGGGCTGACGAGGTATAAATCTTTGGGTTCGATCTTAGCCCTTATCTTCTCGCCCCTAATTATGGTGATATATCATCAACCCTCGGCCTATGTACTGTTAGGTATAGCCTTAGCTGGGTTGACTATCTATAGACATAGAGAGAATATTGAGCGTCTCAGAGCAGGAACGGAACACAAGTTGGGAGAGAAGCGCGCGAGGCGCGATTAGCAGACTGAAAATTTTGATTACTGAGGTGTATTTGAGATAATGCCCCTAGAAATTACAAATCCAATAGCTTTAGCTCTTTTGGCTTTCGTCATCTTTATCTTTTATCTCACTAGAAACACTAGATCTATGGCTTCTCCCACTAGACGAAAGCTATCTTTACTTATCAGAGCTTTGGTCTTTCTTCTGGTTGCTACAAGCCTCATCGGCTTGGGAATGATCGACTACGAGGAAAGTTTAAGTGTGATGTTTCTTATCGATGTCTCCGACAGCCTTCCTAGAGAAAGTGTAGAGGAGGCTATTAATTATGTTAATAAAGCGGTAAAGAATATGAAGGAGGGAGATACCGCGGGAGTGATCGCTTTTGGAAGTGAGGCTTATGTTGAGATGCCTCCTCAAGATAAATTGCGTCTCTCCGAGATACTATCTCAACCTCCTACTTACTCCACAAATATAGCTCAGGCGATCAGAGTAGCCCTGGCCTCCTTCCCTCCCGAGGCTAGTAAGAGGATCGTGATCCTCTCCGATGGGCAGGAGACTCTAGGAAGGGCTAGGGAGGAGGCTGTCCTAGCTAAATCGTTAGGAGTCGAGATATCCGCCCTTCCTATGTCTTTCCAACTTGACCAGGAGGCTCTTTTGGAGGAGATGATAGCCCCCCAGGTGGTCAAGGTGGATGAGCCTTTCCAAGTGAAGTTGGTGGTTCAAAGCCTCAAGAATACTAAGGGGAGGTTGAAGTTATACCGAGATGACCTGTTCTTGGGAGAGCAAGAGGTGGGTCTTACCTCTGGTAAAACTGTCTTTACCATTCCCCAAACCTTGGAGGAGGGGGGCTTTCATACCTTTGAAGCTCAATTGGAGGCGGATGATGACACCTTGAGTGAGAATAATCGCGCGATGGGTTTCACTCAGGTGCTAGGAGAGCCTAGGATTTTATATATCACTGGAGATCTTAATAGCTCCCCAAGTCTAGCTGATGTTTTGCAGGCTCAAGATATAGCTTTCGATAGAAGGGGATTGAGCGATTTTCCCTCTAATATAGCGGAGCTACAGAACTATGATGCGGTGATCTTAGATAATGTCTCCGCTTTGAACCTATCGAACGAACAGATGAGGGCGATCCAAAGCTACGTGCGGGATTTAGGAGGCGGGCTCCTGGCGGTCGGAGGCCCGAACAGCTTCGGGATGGGAGCTTACTATCGAACGCCTTTAGAGGAAGCTTTGCCGGTGGATGCCGATATCCGCCAGCGAATGGTTATGCCTTCTTTAGCGATAATGCTCATCATAGATAAATCGGGGAGTATGTCTGGCTACGGAGGAGGGGTAACCAAGTTGGAGTTGGCTAAGGAGGCGGCTATCTCGGTGGTAGAGCTTCTGGAAGATCGAGATAGGGTCGGATTGATCTCCTTCTCTGGAAACTTCGAGTGGACCGTCCCGATGCAACCCGCCAGTGATAGGCGGAATATCGCTCAGGAGATATCGACCTTAGTTTCGGGAGGGGGAACGGAGATGTATCCGCCTATGGTAGCCGCTTATGAGAAGTTGAGGAATAGCGAAGCTAAGGTCAAACATGTGATAATCCTCTCCGATGGGCAATCTCAGCCCGGAGATTTTGAGGGAATCGTAGATAGGATGGCTGAGGATAATATCTCTGTATCCACGGTCGCGGTGGGACGAGATGCTGATGTCCTGCTTATGAGGAGCATCGCTAGATGGGGAAAGGGAAGGTATTATTATACTGAAGATCCCTATACGATCCCGCGCATCTTCACGATGGAAGCGTTGATGGCCTCTCGTTCTTTGATTGTGGAGAAGACCTTCCAGCCGAAAGTTACCACCTTTAGTCAGATATTAAGGGGGTTAGAGCTGGGCGATCTGCCGAATCTCAGGGGATATGTGGCGACTAGCCCTAAGCCAACCGCGGAGGTGTTATTAATATCCCCTGATGACGATCCTATTCTGGCTATCTGGAGATACGGATTAGGGAAGGCGGTCGCCTTCACCTCTGATGCTCAACCGAGATGGGCTATCGAATGGCTCAACTGGGAAGACTACAGTAAATTCTGGTCTCAGGTGGTTCGTTGGGGCATACGTCAGAGCATAAGTGGGAACTTTATGGCGACTGTGAGAGCTGAACAAGGGGAGGGCAAGCTTACAATTGATGCGGTTGATGATAAAGGAGAGTTCATAAACTTCCTCAGTACTAAAGCGACCGTTATTAAACCTGATAAGAAAGGCAAGACTCTCCAGATAAAACAGACCGGGCCTGGACGATATGAGGGGATGTTCCCTATAGAAGAGACGGGAATTTATCTTATCAACGTTGAAGGGAAAGAGGGCGATAGATCGGTAGGAGCAAGGGTTGTAGGACTAGCTATCCCTTATCCTCCTGAGTATAAGAAGTTTGGACTCAACAGCGGGTTGCTTGCGGATATAACTAGGGCTGCGGGAGGACAGATCCTAACCTCCGAGGCTAAGGTATTCTCTCACGAGGGTCTTTGGGGGATGAAGAGAATCCAGCCGCTATGGCCTCTGCTCATCAGCTTAGCGATAATTCTGTTCATCTTCGATGTTGCCTCTCGCCGAGTTATCCTCCCTGCTGGATATCTCAGATATATGTTAATGAAGATCGTTTCTCCCTTTAAGGCTAAACCGGGGGAGGAATGGGAAGCAGAAGTGGAGGAGCATGAAGCTGGAGAGCCAGCTCTCGATAAGCTTAAGGTGGTATCTCCCGATGATCATTCAGCTAGGCTTTATCTAGCAAGAAGGAGAAGGATGCAAGGAAAAGAGAAGTAGGGCGAGGTGGACAGGGGGATAGACAAAAGCAAGGGAGGATTGTTTAGATCACCCTCCCCTTCCCCCTCCCATCAAGGGAGGGGGAACTAAAGAGAGTAAGCTTATCTGGATGTCCCCTCTCCCCTCGTGGGAGAGGGATAGGGTGAGGGGGAAAACCAAAGAGGTGACAATTATTGCATCAGTTGCTTGGAAGAACTCTGGAGTTTTTCCTATTGACTTTAGGGTATATATTGGGTATAATTCTGATCCTGGGATTGATCTACTATATTCTAGGAAAGTTATTCAAGAGTCCAACTAGATTATTCGGTTGGGTAGGAGGTAAATTCAGAGCAATGGATAACTTATTTAGTAGGAGAGATGAAGCGGCTAGGCAAAAGGGATCTCGCTTAGGGCAAAGAGGGGTTAATATCGCTAAGGATAAAGTTGGCATTATAACTGGAAAGACAAGGGAAGAAAGGAATAAGGCTAAGATCTTCTATGATCGGGCCTTAGCTTATGAGAACTTTGGAGAGTTAAGTAAAGCTGTTGAAGAATATAAGCGAGCGATAGGGCTTGACACAAGATATGTAGAAGCTTATATCGGACTTGGTGATATCTATCGGCGTCTGGGCGAGATCGGAGCGGCAATCGAAGTTCACGCGCAAGCGACGGTTCTTGATCTGAATAACGCCATTGCCCACACTAGCTTAGGTGTAGATTTTGAGGAGAATAGACAATTGGAACGCGCTATTAATCAATATCAGCGAGCGATCAGCCTAGATAACAAATATCTCCTAGCCCAATATCGCTTGAGAGATCTATATATCAAATCCGGATTATTCAAGAAAGCCTATGAACAGGAGAGGCAGATTCTTAAGATGGAGAAGTCGAATGATAGAAGAACGTTGGCTTATATTCAAACTCTGTGGGGGGATTCTTATCTAGCTGATTCGGAATTCGAGCGAGCGATAAGGCAATATCGAAGAGCGATCAGGGATTATGATCGTTGTAGGCCAGCCTATCTTCATCTAGGGGATGCTCTCCTATCTCTGGGTAGAACTCCCTCGGCAACTAAAGCCTGGGGAGATCTTATAAAATTCGATCCCACGATGCAGGAGGTTTATGAGAGATTAAACAAGACCGTGTTGAAGGAGAATTTTATCGATAATCTGCTGGAGTTCTATGAGCAGATAAAGTTGGAGAATCCAGCTTGTCCAGAGGTTTATGTAGCTTTAGCTAGCCTCTATACTAGTCAGGGTATTCTATCCAAAGCTATCGAACAGTTGCAATCTGCGGAGGATTTGAGGCCAGAGGCTGTTGAACTTAAGCTATATATAGGGGATTTATATTATAAGCAAGGAGATATCGACCAAGCTCTAATCGAATTTGAGATGGCGTTAGATACAGTTAAAAACTTCTCCTTCAAGTATATCTGTCAAGTGTGTGGCTTTATCTCGACGGGAAGGGAATGGAGGTGTCCTAAATGTGGCTCTTGGGATTCCTTCGAGACTGATATATTGAAGTTCACTGTCTTCGAGATGCTCAAATTACCGAAGGAGTTGGAGGCTGCAAGAGGTGAATTAGAGGGAGAAGTAGAGGATGAGGATGGATCCCCCACTCTACTGGGAAGAGTTAGGGGCTGGCTCAAGGGAGAGAAGGAGGAATGAG
Source organism: uncultured bacterium (assembly GCA_964609495.1). GTDB lineage: Bacteria > CAZSTA01 > CAZSTA01 > CAZSTA01 > CAZSTA01 > CAZSTA01. Next base: position 10,056 of record CAZSTA010000072.1, read on the forward strand.
GTGAGCCTCAAATCTAGCTTTATGTGGGTGGTATTGTCGATTGTCCTGATTATATCTAGCTTGATCACCTCCATCAGCCAGGGGGAAGAGATATTTAAGAGGAAAGAGTTATTGATGGGGACGGTGGTGGAGATCGTAGCTTATGGGGAGGGATCACAAGAGGCTGTTGCCTCCGCTTTTGCTGAGATAGGGCGGGTCGATAGTTTGATGAGCAATTACATCAAGGATAGCGAGTTAGCCGAGTTGAACTCAAAAGCAGGTAAAGAAGGGGTTGTTTTAAGCGAAGATACCTTCTATGTTATAAAGAAAGCCCTAGAATATTCCGAGCTTACAGATTCCGCCTTCGATGTTACTATCTCGCCTTTAGTGAAGTTATGGGGATTCGAGGAGGATTCGACTGCTAAAGGAGAGGGATCTCTTCCTCCTGAGACAAAACGTATATCGTGGAAGGACAAGCTAGCCTCTATATTTCAACGCCCCTCATCCGAAGGAGAGGATGAGCATTGGAAAGTGCCGAAAGAGGAAGACATCTTGAGGTTGAAGAAGCTCGTCAACTATAGAGATATAATCATAGTAGATGAGAATAGGAGGGAGATTAAGCTAGCTAGGTCAGGGACGGGAATAGATTTGGGAGGGATAGCTAAGGGGTATGCAGTGGATAGGGCTTGTGAGATATTACGAGCCCATAATATCGAATATGCTTTAGTAAATGCGGGAGGAGATATAAGGGTTTTGGGAGGAAAGCCAGATGGCAAACCCTGGCGTATCGGGATTCAACACCCTCGTTATTCAGATTCAGTTTTAGATGTAGTTGAAGTCAAGGATAAAGTTGTAGTAACCTCTGGTGATTATGAGAGATATTTCATAGTCGATGGCAGGAGATATCATCATATATTAGATCCTGGTAATGGGTATCCAGCCTCGAGGTGTATGAGCGTAACTATTGTCACCAACTCCGCCTTGAAAGGGGATGCTTTGGCTACGGGAGTATTCGTTCTTGGCCCTGAAAAGGGGATGGAATTGATCGAGAGGCTTCCCGAGGTAGAGGGCCTTATCGTCGCTTCCGAGGGGAATATAGAGGTATCCTCGGGATTAAAGCTCGAATCTGGTAGGAGGTCGATATTTTGATACAAGCTCTGGGATTAACTAAGATCTTTAAGGATAGAAAGAAGGGAGAGATAATCGCGGCGGACGATCTCACTTTCGAGTGCTTAGATGGGGAGATATTCGGCCTGCTTGGTCCTAACGGAGCAGGAAAGACGACGACTCTTCGGATGCTCTCCACTATGATGCTTCCTACTAAAGGCACCGCCTTGGTAAATGGCTTTGATATCATCAAGCAACCGAATAGAGTTAGAAGGGAGATCGGATTCCTCTCCAGCGAAACTGGTCTCTATGACAGATTCACCCCTACGGAGACCGTCAGGTTCTTTGGGAAGTTGAACGGAATGCGCGATGGGGATATAGAGATGAGGATGGAGGAGATCTTCGAGAAGCTCGATATGAAGGACTATCAGGATCAGAGAGTAGAGAAGCTATCCACAGGTATGAAGCAGAAGCTATCGATCGCTAGAAGTATAATTCACGACCCTCGGGTTATGGTCTTCGATGAGCCAACTGTTGGATTGGATATCATTATCGCTAGAGTAGTTACCGACTACATAAAACTATTTCGCGATGAGGGGAAGTGTATAATCTTTTCTACCCACATTATGCGAGAGGCGGAGAAGTTATGCGATAAGATCGCGATAATCGATAAGGGGAAGATAATAGCTCAAGGCACACTGGAGGAGTTGAAGAGTAGGACAGGAAAGGATGATTTAGAGGAAGTTTTCTTCACTCTGGTCGAGCTTGAGGATAAGGATCTTAAAATATCTGTAGGTAGAAGGGTGTGACGATGGGATCTAATAATATCAAATATATATTCCTAAAGGAGCTTTTGGGAGCGATAAGGGATAGAAGAACGATGATGACGATGATCCTTGTCCCTCTCGTCTTTTACCCGATTCTCTTCGGTGGTATGGCTTATTTATTCGAAGCAGGGGAGAAGAGATCCGAGGAGGAGATCTCAAGGGTTGTTATGGTGGGAAGCGAATATGCTCCAACCCTTGAGGATAGATTAGATAAATTGGAAAATGTCAAGGTTGTCCATCTTGCCGATTATGAAAGTGAACTCGATAGAGGAGGGATACAAGCTATCTTGCTTATCCCTCGGGATTTTGAGAAGACGATAAGTGCAGGAGGTTCTGCTCAAGTCTCTCTCCAGATCGACGAAGCTGAGATGAAATCGGCTGTCGCTAAAGGGAGAATCGAAGCCTCTCTGAGGGATTATGAGAAGGAGATCGTGAGGAAAAGGTTAGCTGATAGGAATCTAGAGGAGGGGATCCTAGACCCTATTGATACTAAGATAGTCAATGTTGCCTCTGCTGAGAAGATGGGTGGCGCGATGTTAAGCGCGCTTCTTCCCTATCTTATAATCATCTTGATCTTCACTGGAGCGATGATCGCGGCGATGGATATCACTGCTGGAGAGAAGGAGAGGGGAACGATCGCTACCTTATTAGTCAGTCAAGTGACTAGATTACAGATCGTTCTGGGGAAGTTTTTCACAGTTTTGGTAATATCACTGATAACTATGATATTGGGATTGGTGGGGTTGATGATATCCTTTAGCTCTAAATACTCTTTTGTGAGAGATGTTCCTGGGGTAGCTCTCGGAATATCGTTTGAGACTATCCTTCTAGTGTTCGCGGTGTTGCTACCCCTTTCTGCTCTTATAAGCGCGATTCTGATCATAATTGGGACTTTTGCTCGTAGTATACGCGAGGCTCAAAGCTATGCTACTCCGCTCTATATGGTGACGATCTTTTTGGGGATCGTATCCATGAGTCAGGGGCTGGAATTGGGAGATTGGGTGTATCTGGTGCCGATCTTATCGACCAGCTTCACTATGAAGGAGATATTGATGGGAGATATCAATTGGTTACACTTTGGTTTTACCCTGGCATCCAGCCTCGTTATAGCAGGTCTCTCTATTATCGGAGCGGCTTATATGTTCACTAAGGAAACGGTGTTGTTTAGAAGTAGTTAGTCTGTCAACGGTTTCAAGTTAATATCTAAGGAGGGATAAGAGATGAATTTAATGAGAAAGGTTCTCCTAGTATCGCTTTTGATCATAGGGATCACCGGCATAAGCTATGCTGAGGATAGGGGTGCTACATCGCCAGTTTATGAGAGTGTTCCAGAGGAGATCGTGATCTATGAGGGTAATCTAGCTTATGCCAAGGGAAGCTTTGAGGTTTATCCTGCTGAGGTTATTCAAGTTGCCCTGCCCACTACCGCTATACCCAGAACTATCGAGATCGTCGATGGAGGGAAGAAGATATATCAATTAAGCTTGGGAACTCTTGAGAACATCAATCAACCTAAGCTGTCCACTATCAGTTGGAAGGCGGAAGGTGAGGAGAAGAGAAGGGTCGATATGAGCTATCTTATGACTGGTATAAGATGGTCTCCCTCCTATATGATGACTATTTTAAGCGAGGATGAGGTAAGGATGCGCTATAATGTGGCTATCTATAACTCGAGTGTTTATCTCCCAAAAGTGAAGGTTAAATTGATCTCTGGAATGGTGGGAGGGCCGACTGAACCATATAGAAGGGAGATGCTAGTATCTCAGACGGCGATATCCGGGTATGAGGAGTTAGCACCTACCTCTGCAGCTGCGCCTGCGATAGGGCCAACTAGAGTCAATGCCTATTATGCTTATGAGTTAGGGGAGCAGGAGATCTCTAGGAACAGCACCTCCTTTATCGCTCTGTTGGAGGAGGAGCTAGATGCTGATAAACAATTTGTATGGGCTATCGCTTCTGGGGAGAGGGTCGATGTTGTCTATACCATTCATAATTCGACTGAACAACCTTTTGCTGAGGGTCTAGTTGATGTTTATGAGAACGATATCTATATGGGAACGGATAATATCGAGTGGACTCCCTCTGATGCTAAGGGGCATGTTACTATCGGGGGAGCGGTTGATATTCAGGTTACAAAGACGATAGATGTCCAAGAGATACCAGAGAGGGGAGGTAACGACGAGTTCTTTCATAAAATGGAATTGAGGATCGATAACTTCAGCAAAGAGGATATCAGGATCAAAGTTGTCGATACGAAATATAGGGATAGCGTAGAGATGAAATTTGTTCCTTCTCCCTCTGAGTCCAAGGCGATGACTTATCTCTGGGATCTGGATATTCCAGCAGGCAAGACCAGGATAATAAAATACAGCTTCTATTCTGATAGCACCTACACGAATCCTTATCGAAACTACTATTAAGTAGTTTCAAAATTTTTTATCTGAGATGTTCGAGATCAGATTAGGCTTTGAATTTCCCTTAAATCA
>CAZSTA010000072.1:14464-16163 GCA_964609495.1 uncultured bacterium
CTCAATAAACCCTCTCCCACCAGGGGAGAGGGGGAATTATATCTTAAACTCACTAACGAAAAACAAGGAGCTAAACGATGTCTGTCCAAAAGAAAAAATTACTTTTAATAGGTCTTGATGGAGCAATACCAGGAGTTTTGAGGAAATTTCTAAAGGAGGGTATTCTCCCAAATTTCGCTTCTATAATGAAAGGAGGTAGCTTCGTGGAGGTCTTGCCATCGCCTCCTTGTGATACCCCGACAAACTGGACTACCATTGTTACCGGAGCCTGGACAGGGACACATGGGGCAACAGGATTCAATGTGCATCTACCTGGGGAATCACTCTCTGCACCTGTATCCTGTTCCTTTGATACGCGGTTGTGTGGTGCTGAATACCTTTGGAATGTAGCGGAGAGGGAAGGATTTAAATGTCTCTTATACGATTATCCGCCGAGTCGTCCACCCACGCTGAAAAATGGTATTGTTCTGGGAGGATGGTTTACAGAAAAGAAGGTTGGGGGAGGAGTAGGCACTTTTCATGGCAATGAATTTGAACAACAACCGCCTTTTCCGGAGAGAATAGCTGATATATTAAAAGATGCTGAGGATATCTTAAGGACTGAGCAACCAGCTCCTAAAGGTTTCGAGGGAAAGATCGCAGATGTATTAGATTCTCAAGAGATGAGCCTGAAGAGATTTGTCAAGACCATCTCCTTTTTGAAAGAGAGAGAAGAGTGGGATTATCTCTTCTGTCATCTTCACGTTTTTGATGGTTTTCACCATTACGCTATGAATGATCTGTGGGAGGACCATCCGGATTATATCGAGGAGAGAGGCGATAAGACCTGGGAAGCGATGAGGATTCTTTACAAACTTGCGGATGAGATGTTAGGAGAGGTTATAGATCGCTTTTCGGATGAGGAGACGATCATCTGCGTTATCGGCGACCACGGTGCTACACCGAGTTCAAGGATAATCTGGCCCGGGAAGGCATTGGAAAGAGCGGGATTAACAGTTTTCAAAGAAGGCGAAGCGGGAGATATGGTGATAGATGTTAGCCGAAGCAAAGTAGGATTTTATTTCAGTCCACCTGAATACATCTGGGTGAACCTGAAGGGACGGGAACCTGGCGGGATTGTTGAGCCTGGGGATGAATATGAAAAGGTGCGGGCTCAGGTCATCGCTGCTCTTATGTCGGTAAGAGATCCTATCAATGGCAAATGTCCCTTCTCTTTGGTGCTCCGCAAAGAAGATGCTGGATTTCTTGGTCAGTGGGGACCACGAGTCGGTGATATTGTCTTGTTCGTTGAACCAGAATATTCCCTGGTCGATTTTGGTTTCGGCTCCGCTTATGGCAGCAATATCGTAGGTGGGGTGCGAGAACTGTTGGAGATGGGTGATCTCAGTCCTAGAGCAGGAGGAAATACTAGGCATGGTAATCATCATGGGCATTTACCCACCGCTAAGTTAGGGATATTTTCAAACAGTTCTTTTATGTTGATAAAGGGCGAAGGTATAAGACAAGGGCTTGAATTGAAACATCCTAGACAGATGGTTGATGTAGCACCGACTCTCTCATCTGCTCTTGGCATACCAAAGCCGACTCAGGCGGAGGGCGGAATAATTTGGCAAGTGCTTGAATGAGTTATAACAAAACTTCATATTGGGTAGAGGAAATAGTAAAAATTGGAAGTAAATAGGGAGGGGGCGTATGAATT
>CAZSTA010000073.1:0-15981 GCA_964609495.1 uncultured bacterium
AAAGAGCAGGTATCTTCTTCTCTATGACCCTCCACTCATCTACCCTTCTTGCCCCCTCTAACATAATGTTCTCGGTATTGAGTCGAACTAAAACGTTCTCCTTCTCCAGCGATAGATCTGGCTCGAAGTTGAACCATCCCTCGCAGAATCTCATCATCGTATAGGCCGTTTCCTCGATCTCGGGGGTAATATATTCCTTAAGCTCCCTTTCAGATAACAAACCCATCGTCACTAAAGCTCTCCCCAGCACATCACTTCTTATACGAAGAGGGAGAGATCCCTCCCTCATTTCTCCCCTTTCCTCACTTATCTTCTCAATCACTATCTGCTTCTGCTCTGGAGTAATTTTTCCTCTCTTCAACAGGATATCTCCTAGATGCTCTTTCCGATTTATGAGCTCGGCATAGATTATCAGTCCATTCTCAAAATAGATATTTCCGAAATCGTGTCCATCAGTTACACTTAGGCATCCACTTTTCTGGCCTAAGAAGAGCATCTGCATAATATCTGGTAGGCTAGCTTCCTTTAGGGAACCCTTAATGGCCAAGTCCTATAACCCCCATTTCATCTCTAATCTGCAATCATCGCTATCCCATTCCTCCTCCAGTCTATTCTCATATTCTCCTCTCTTTGAGGAGGAGGGTTTCTTAGCAGGTTTGGGATTCTCACCGTGGCGGGCAGAGATCGCTTGATCTACTCTGAGATCTGGATTGCTCACCTTACGGCTGATCTTTTTGTGGCTCACTTCGACAACATTTTTTAGGGAGTTTGCCTCTTGTTTCTCCCTGGCTTCCTCTTGATCTATAGCTCTAATGGGGACTACTAGTCCATTCTCGAAACGAAGACGTAATTTCCTATCCATCGCTGGCAATCTGCTAGGAGGTCTATCACTAGCCATTACAACCTGTTTGTTGGCGAGAAATAAAGAATCTAGAAGGGTAAAAATGCCCCCCATTTTGTTATCGTCTATCATTTGAATATCGTCGATTAACAGGACATCTACTTCAAAAGGAACTTTTGAACCTTGAGTTTTATTGCCCGCAAGAGCTTCATTTTTATATCTATTATCATTGCTCTCTAAAGCGAGGTTCGATAATTCTTTGGCTAACTCATCGGCACTAATGTATAATACTTTTATATCTGGATCTCTTTCCTCTATTAAATTAGCTATAGATCTTAGCAAGTGGGTTTTTCCAGCAGACGTCTCTCCATATATATAGAGGGGATTATATCTTTGGGTCGGAGCCTCAGCTACCTCTCGAGAGGCGGAATAGGCAAGACAGTTCTCGCCATCGATTAAGAAGTTACTGAAGGTATATTTGCCAGCGACCTCTTCCCCGATCCCGGGGGAATCCTCAAGAATTTCTACCAGTTCGTCATCACGTTGTCTAAGCAGATCGATCTTAGCCTCTAAAGATGCTATCTCCCCCTTGACCTCAGAAAGAGCTTCAGGATCGAAGAGTTTGACCCGGATCGCTTTCACCTCTTCTTCGAAGCTTTCGGTGTTCATAGAATCCAATTTCTTCTTCAGTTTAAGTAGCTCTTGTAACGAACGCGCGAAGATCGCGAATTCCCTTCTTAAAGTTTGGAGATCTCCATTCGCCACTAAATCTTCTAGCTTCCCGGTCTTGTAGCCCCTACCTCGGCAGAGGATAAGTTTCTCCTGATATTTATTTCTTATCGCAGATTCATCTATATTGCTCCCAGAGGGATTCATTTTATTCACCATTGGTTCTCAAGTTTGACAGCTAGTAAGATGTGGGTTCACAATTTCACCGAGGTTTTCAGTCGATATTTAGCGCGTAACTCCTCTAATACCTTGCCTCCGATAGACTTGAGGGCCTCGAATACCCCCACTCCTTTAGTAGCAATACCCTCGAAAGAGGGAGCTTTTCTGAAGTTTAACCAACGCTCCAGCAGTTCCATTGAAGCGATACGAAGTAGATCTCGCTTATTATATTGAAATACCAGAGGGATCGTCATATAATCATAGTTATAGGAGCCTAAATTCTCCCGAAGATTCTTTAGACTCTCCACATTCGCTCCTAATCGTTCCAATTGGGAATCAGCCACGAAAACCACCCCATCAGCTCCTCTCAGAACTAATCTTCTGGTGGCATCATAAAATACTTGCCCAGGGACGGTGTAAAGTTGGAATTTAACTTTGAAACCAGCTATAGAGCCGATATTAACTGGCAGGAAATCAAAAAACAAGGTCCTATCGGTATCAGTAGCTAGGGAAACTAATCCTCCTCTTCTATCACGAGGAATCATATTGTGGATATAGTGGAGAGTGGTGGTTTTACCTGAGAGTCCGGGTCCGTAATATACGATCTTGCAGGTTATCTCTCGAGAAGCATAGTTCACTAAAGCCATAGCCTTTAACTCCCAGTCTGATTGATCATTTTATCTATCTCTTTAGCAAATAACAATCCGATATCCTCTTCGATCTCTTCTTCCTCCTTAGCAGGCTCCTCTTTTTCCTCGGCTAGGAGGACCTCGGATAATTCCTTGCCGGATTGCTGGGCACACATTCTGATTCTACCAATTATCGTGCGCTCATCGAAGATCGTTATCAATAAGTATTCTTCACTTAATAGTAGAGTATATATGTGATTCTCTTGCCCCTGATGAAAGAGAGATGTAAATTCGGGATTTCCTAAGTTTTTAGCCATCTCCGCAGCTGAGGCAAAATCTCCCGCGGCGAAGGCCGCTAAGGCTACAGTATCGAAGTGGGAAGCATAACCTTGCTGGGTTATGATCTGACCCATTCTATCGGTGAGAACAACGCAGCTAGCCCTAGATTTATTTATCAATCTAGCTAATATCTCTCCTATATCCTTCCATTTCGCCTCGGAGATGACTATTCCAGCTATGGACATCATCTTCACCTTCTCATTATTTTCTGTCTCTGTCTCAAGGTCAAACGTATTTGTCCCAGATTGATATCCTTAGTGGCTAGGATGACTAGAATATCGTCTTCCAGGCCTGCTAGGAGCATCCTCCCGGCCTTCGCTTCTAATGAGGCGAAGTTCAGTCTTGCCTGCCCCGTCTCCTCTCCTATCTGTTCAGCCCTAAGATATATATCTCGTGAGATCTCGCTCACTACATCTTCCTGAAGTCCAAGCATCATATCTGAGGCTAAGATAGTCCCATCCCTCTTCAATAACATACTGCCTAGCACTCCATCCATTCCCTCTAAGCCAGATAATATCTTTGCCTCCTCCTTTAAGGGAACTTTTGAACCTTGAGTTTTATTGTCTGCAAAAGTTCCCTTACCCAGATACTGGGGGTTGACCTTGGCTTCTCCTCGCCCGAACTTCAGGGGAGGAGAGAAATCCTCCCCGCTCGCCTCTCCTCGTTCGGAGAATGAGCTAGATTTTGTCAAAACATTCTCTATTATATTTGTTGCCTTCTTCACCTTCAAGAGTATCAATCCAAGCTTGGTCATCTTTTCGGCTGAGATCGCTAAGATCGCTGAGATAACCGTAGTTATACAGATTCTTCCCTTCTCCGTCTCCAATAATCCATTTTTGAAATCCCCTAGGCTGATCTTCTCCAAAGATCCCCTCATCGCCTGCAAAAAGGAGGCTAGCGATAGCCCTATCGTAGTAGTATTTCTTCTCCCCTTGAGAGCTACAATCGTTCCATCCTCTTTAACCAGGGCGCTCATATTAATTCCCCTAGTCATTCTCAGCTCCTCCAGAGCTTTCTCTATCTTTTCTCTAGCCTCGATATCTTCTTTGGAGACTCTGTCCACTGAGATAGATATTGCGCTTTCCGTTTGAATGCTCGCTCTAGAGGGTTTTTCTTCCTTTATACGTTCTTCGATTTCTCCCTTGCCTCGACCATACTTTTCTTGGATCTCCTTTAAGGCTTTAATTACCGCCTTATTATTTGGATCCAATTCCAGGCAAGCCTTATATTCCTCACTAGCCTCTTCCCGCAATCCCTTCTGCGAATATATATACCCTAGCATCGCATGAGCTAGAGGATCATCCAGTCGCAACTTCAGAACTAGATCGAACTCCTTCTTAGCCTCCTCCCACATATCCTTTTCCAGATAGACCCTTCCTAATACCAGATGGGCTTCTCCATAATCGGGATGATATTCAAGTCCACGTTTGCACATCTCGATAGCTTCATCAAGCATCCCCTGCTCTCGATAGGCATCTGCCAGGGGAGCGAATGCCAGAGAATCGGGATTGTTGGCTAGCTCTTCGCTATATTTCTTCACCTTGGGAGGAAACGTCTGTAACTCGATCATATCCTATAAGGGGGAGGAATCCTCCCCTAAAAGGAAACTTTTTGCAGGAAATAGAACTCACGGTTAAAAAAGTTACCTTTTCTACCCCTCCTATTTTATTTATATTCTCCTTATCCTCTTGGACAGAACTTCCATCCATTCCTCGGCGATCTGAATATTAGAGCGGATGAGCTCCTCCAAATCATTATCTTTCGTTAAGGAGAGAAAATCTCTCCATTCCTGCACAGCCTCTTCACATCTTCCCAATCTGGATAAGACATAGCCCAAATTATAATGAGCCTCGGCATATAATGGATCTAGCTCGAGACAGATTTTATATTCCTTCATTGCCTCCACATAGGAGGCTAATTCGTAGAGCATATCACCTATAGCAAGGTGAATCTCCTTGTTCTGGGGATCGAGGGCGGAGGCTTTTCTATATTCGATAAGAGCTTGCTCGTAAATGCCTTGTTTATCATAAATTTTCCCTAATATGATATGAACTTTTTTATTATCGGGGGCTATCTGGGAAACCCGGGAAAATTCTTCTTGAGCCTCTTTATAGAGTCCCTCTTCAAGATACGAACTACCTTTCTCTATATAGTCATCGATCTCAAGTTCCCGGTATCCTTCTGGCTCTTCCTCAGCCTTGATAATGAGACCACTAGCTAAAAGGCCATAGAGGATCTTTTCCACCTTGAATTCTTCCCACTTCATCGTCTTTATTATGTCCTCGACGCTTCTTTTTCCGTCTATTAAAGATAAGACTAACCATTCCTCGGGTTGAAGGTTGATGTCGGAAATTGAATTATCTCTATCCTCTATTTCCTCCTGTCTGCCTGCAAGGGCGAAAACTATTTCCTTAGAAGGGATCTTCTGACGAATCTTTGGCCATTCTCGAATTCGCCTAGCTCCTTCTAAAATCAGATTCTGGGTGTTAATTAGAGTTCCCACCTCTTTATCCTCTAAAATGGGCTCTCCCCCTTCAAATTTAAAGTAGCCCTCGGACCAATTGAGAAGTTTATAAACAGTCTTCTCTGCTTGCGAGCGAAGATGACGGATAAGTTCTGCTCTGGATATGAGTCCCATTTTGACGAGGATATCGCTTAAACGATCCGAATCGCCACTGGTCTTCCGAATCTGCTGAGCCCTTCTTAATTGGGCTTCAGTGAGCCTTTTCTCCTCGACTAAGCTATCTCCTACCTCCTCCTCTAGGGAGGTTGTAGTAGCATGGATAATGCTTCCATCCTTAAAATATATAATCCCTTTACCTTCCCTTTTAGTCGTTTGAACAGTTAGTATCCCTGACTTACGACTAAGACAAAGCAGTTGAAATATATCAAATATGCTTAAATCTTTAAGTGAGCCTTCCATAATATACCCTGCCTTAAAGGAAACTTTTGCCGGTAATTGGGGGAAATCCTTCCCTAAAAGGTAACTTTTTACCTCAAATAGAACTCACGGTTAAAAAAGTTAGAAAGAATTAAAAGTTTCCTTATTTAGGGAAAACCTTTAAGAGCACTATCTAGCTCTATGATCGCCCGAATATTCTTTCGAGCGTGATCTGCTAATCTGCTATCAGGGGAGAGGGCGATATAACGTTCCCATTGCTTTATAGCCTCTTCATATTCCTGATTACGGCTGTATACTAGCCCCAGATAATAATAGCCCTCTATATGGCTAGGACTCAACCTTAGAGCCTCTTTATAGCTCGATATAGCGGAGTCGAAATTATTCTGTTTGTAGAATACATGTCCTAGATCAATATATACATCGGCCTGAGAGGGATCTACCTGAATAGCCTTGTAGTATTCTTGCTCAGCTTCTTGGTGTCTCCCCTGCTTGTAATAAACCTCTCCCAAGTGATAACGGGCGAGGGGATAGGTAGGAACTAAATTGATGGCTTTCATATACTCCTCTATCGCCTTCTCATACAGGTTCATAAGCTGATAGGTGAAACCGAGCTCGGTATGCACCGAGGCATAACGAGGGTCTAAACGCAGAGCCTCCTCATACTCAACGATAGCTTCATCACGCTTCCCTCTATCTCGATAGATATTGGCTAAATTCTTACGAGCTAGTATGTGTTGAGGATTTATCTTGAGCACTGTCTCAAATTGTACGATCGCTTCATCATCGTTATTCTGAAGATGATATATTTCTCCTAATATCAGACGAGCTTCAGTCATAGAAGGAGCTAAATTCAGAGCTTTTTGAGCTTCCTGAAGCGCCTCCTCGTAACGTCCTTGATCGCAATAATTATGGGCCAGAGTTATATAAACTCTCACCTCATCGGCGTTTACCGCCGGCGGTTCACCTTCTTCCTCTTCTAACTCCGCCATCTCGGCCAAGGCAGCTTCGAATTGGACTTCCTCATCGATCTCCCCTTCTTTCTGCGGAGGAAGAGCTCCCGAAGAAATTTTTTCAAAATCGAACTTATCAGGTTTAGAGGAGATAATTATATCTAAGATATCGACCTTCAGATTTATCCCTAAGCGAAATTGAATCGTCTTATAAAAAGGACCTGTCTCCATCGCCAACTTGGTCTCTCTAAGTGATTCTTCATATCTTCCCAAGTGACTCAAAGCAAAGCCCAAATTATAATGAGCCTCGACGTAACGAGGTCTTATCTCCAAAGCTTTTATGAATTCAATCCTAGCCTCATTATATTTACCTGTGATCATATAGGCGACTCCTAAGCTGTTGTGGGCTAAGGGAGAGCGATCGTTTATCTCGAGGGAAGCTCTGTAGGATTCTATCGCTTTCTCAAAATCTCCTCTCTCACTATATATAACTCCGAGGTTGAGATGAGCCTCGGCACAGCGCTCATTTAAAGCGATAGCTCTCTGAAAAGCCTCTATACCTCTTCCCACCTCTCCTGACTGGCAGTAAATCACTCCTAAGTTATTATGACCGATCGCATATTCTGGAGAAGCTCTGAGAGTTATCTCATACTCCTCCTTGGCTTCAGCTATTCTCCCCTGTCGGTGATAGATCACCCCTAGATCATTATGGGCCTCGGGAGAGTCGGAATCGATCTGAATTGCCTTGTGATATAGTTTCTCAGCTTCGTTATCAAGTCCACGCAGTAGATAAACAGCTCCCATATCGCGATAGACTGTGCTTACCTCAGGGTCCACCTGTAAGGCTTTCTCAAATTCGCCCATCGCTTCTTCGAGTAGTCCTCGATTAGCGTAGGCTATTCCTAGATTGTAATGAGCTCGGAAGCTATCCGTCTTGGCTCGATAGGCCTCCTCTATCTCCTCTATCTGTCGGGAATATCCCCGATCTCCGATGCCCAAGTTAGCTTGAGGTTCGGCATAGGAGTGATCTAGCTCCATTGCTAAATTATACTCCCTCATCGCCTCATCGAGCATCCCTTTCTCTCCATAGACGAAACCAAGGCGGAAGTGGGTATCAGCCCAATCGGGATCTAATTGAAGGGCGATCTTAAACTCCGCGATCGCCTTATCATACATACCTTGACTGTAATATATCTCTCCTAGTTGATTGTGGATGGTTGGGGAGTCAGAGCCTAATTCGAGGGCTTTCCTGTATTCCTCGATAGCCTCCTCATATCTCCCCAAGCTCTTGAAGACTGTTCCCAGATCATGATGAGCAGAAGCATAACTTGGCAGAAGCTCGATGGTCTTTTGAAACTCCCGGACCGCTTCTCGAAGTCTTCCCGCTTCCTTATAAGTTCGTCCTAGTTGATAGTAGGCCTCATAATCACCGGGATTCTTAGCCACCACCATTCGGTATTCTCCGATAGCTTGATCATATCTACCGGTTTCCCTATAGACCGTGGTCAGGTTATCCTTAGCCAGGGTATAATCAGGATCTATATCCAACGCCTTTTTGAAAGCCTCTATCGCCTCGTCATACATTCCCCGGTTGTAATATACCACCCCTAAATTATTATGAGAACCAGCATCCCTGGGGTCTATCCTCTCCGCGAAGCTACGCAGGATCTCCCTTTCATCCTCGTTAATACTGATTTCTTCATCTGTTTTATCTCTTCCGCTAGTCGCCATCTTTTATCAACTTCCCTATCTACTATAGTTTCGCATTTTTTGAAGACGCTAAACTGAAAACTCGGTATCTAAGCGGATTTTTGAATATGGGGTATATGTGATACAAACCTTACAAAAACCCGCATTAATAGTAGATGTTTAAAAATCTGCGAAAGTATAGCTATCTAATAATATTATAAATTATAGTAAGTAGATCGAACAATTCCTCTAATAGATATTATACCACTTTCATCGCTCTTTTTCAACTCAGAGTTTTTATAATTTGGGAATCCTAGGGGTATCTTAGATCTTCTCATCAATTCTTGAAGTTTATCGGCTACCTCCTCAGCTAGATCTTGAGCAGAGGCACTCATCTTTATAAAGCCCGAAGTATCTCTGTGGCTATCTTATCTAAGGGAACTACTTTATCTATCTGGCCTGAGGCGATCGCTGATTTGGGCATTCCGAATACCACACAGGAGTCACGATCTTGAGCTATTGTTCTACCTCCTCTTCTCTTTATCTCTCTTATCCCTTCGGTCCCATCCCTCCCCATTCCGGTGAGAATTACTCCCGCGCTATTACTTCCATAGACTTCAGCTACCGAGGCCATAGTTATATCCACGGCTGGTCTTACTCCTAAATGTAAGGGTCCTTGATTTAGGGTAGCGTTGATCTCATAATTTTCTTGCTCATTTATCCTTCCTGTAACTTCTAAGTGGTAGTTCCCAGGGGCTACCAAAACTCTCCCAGGGAGAACTGTATCTCCCTCCGTCGCCTCCTTGACCTCGAGCTGAGATCTTTCGTTCAAACGTTCCGCTAGCGATCTGGTAAAACCAGGGGGCATATGCTGAACTACGATAATCCCGGTCTCGATATCAGCAGGAAGCTTAGCTAATATTTGGATAAGGGCGCGTGGTCCTCCAGTCGAGGCTCCGATAACTACGGCCTTATTTTTTGTTGTTCTTTCTCTCTCGATTGATACTGGTTTGGTGAGAACTTCTTCCTCTTTATGATCTAACTTCCTCACCTCAATATTGGCTGCTGTTCTCACCTTGGAGATGAGATTATCCATCACTCGAGAAATATCCAGGGATATCTCTCCCGAGGGCTTAGGCACGAAATCGACTGCCCCTAATTCCAGCGATTTTATTGTGGCTTGAGCATCGATTCTGGTATGGGCGCTTAACATAATAACTGGAGTAGGGAACTCCTTCATAATGTGCTTAAGAGTGCTTATCCCGTCCAGGCGAGGCATCTCTATATCTAAAGTGATGACATCGGGTCTTAATTGTAGTATCTTTTCCAGGGCATCCTCTCCATTTCTAGCTGTGGCGATAACCTCGATATCTGGATAGGAGTTAAGCATATCTGATACAACCGTCCTTATGAAAGCCGAGTCATCTACAACTAGAACCCTTATCTTGTTTCTCACAGGAGGGTAGCTCTCCTCTCCACTCCTCTGCATTCTATTCACAGTTCCCACTTGCCTTTTTTAACAGATCTAACTACTACTAAACCATTCTCGGTGAAGAATTCAAGAGAGCGGCCATAGTTCCCTCCGGTATCCTCAGCAACTATGTCGATTTCTTTATTATTTAATATCTTTTTAACTGCCAGGATATTTCTCCCTCCTATACTTTTCATTCTGTTATTCATAGTTGAGGAGAACATACTCGCTCCTCCTACTAATTTAGCCTTTATTCTCCTCTGAGAGGCTCTTAGTATCATCATCTCCTCGATCATAAGATCAATCGCTAGATCAGCGAACTTCGCTGGATATTTCCTCTTATTCGATATAGAACTATCTGGTAACATTATATGAGCTAATCCCCCCAACTTCTTGAGGGGGTCGTATAACATGACCGCTACGCAGGAGCCTAGTCCATAGGTTACTAAAATATTGGGACTTTGGGTAACCTTAATTTCTGATGATTTTACCCTTAATATCTCTCTCATCTAAAATTATTACTCCTCTTTCCGCCCCAATCTTTATAAAAAACCGGCGTGAAAACCCCTACCCTTGTGGTAGGGGTGGTTGACTATCTTAGGAAAGCCTCTTCCTGAATACTCTCTCCCTATTATTTACCCTTTCAAATAGGTTGACCGCTCTCCCCACTAGGGTCTCGACCTTTCCCAATACCAGATATCCTCCCGCTCTTAAGCAAGATAGAAAATCCAAGAAGAGCCTCTCCTGTAATTCTCGAGAGAAGTAGATCACTACATTACGACATAGGATCATATCGAGATTGGTGGGTCCCATCTCCGAAATCAAGTCCGATTTCCGAAAATCCACCATTTTCTTTATCTCATCTTTTAATATATATTCCCCCCTCCTGCCTGGAGAAAAGTATTTGCTAAGTAGGTTGGGAGATAAATTATCCGTGCCATAGGCTTGATATACTCCATTTCTCGCTCGCTCGATGCTGGCATCATCTATGTCTGTGCCCCAGATCTTAATATTATAACTTTCTCGTTTTTTGGCGGATAGCAACTCTTTTAGCAAAATAGCTAGAGAGTATGGCTCTTCCCCTGCCGCACATCCCGCGCTCCAGATTCTAATTGAAGTCATCGCTTCGAATCTCTTTTCCGCGATTAATTCGGGCAGGATATTTTCATAGAGGAAATCGAAGGTCTCTGGATTGCGGAAGAACTCTGTTACATTGATCGTTAAGGAGTCCAAGAGTTTGTCATACTCGTCAGGATTCTTATCTAAGATATTCATATACTCTCGATAAGAGCTCACCTTATTAGCTCTCATTCGGACTGCGATCCTGCGTTTCTGACATTTATCCTTATAAAGCGAACAGTTGAAGCCTCTATCTCTTTTTATCTTCTGTTGAAGAAGCTCAAATTCCCTTTTATCATCAACTATATCCATAGTTCTCCCTAAATGTCTATTCTAATTGCATTGATTTAAGGATATTGTTTAAGGAATTGAGGTTAGGCATCAGGAGAAAGTATCCCCGAATATCTTTATTACGTTTCCCAGGGAAGATGAAGTGGGTCTCGATGCAAAAGACTCTATCCTCCTTCAGGTCAGAGAAGGATAGATTCAAGATAGCTCCAGGGGCATCCACGATAAGATTGGGAATGGAGGGCAAAAGAGACATCTCAAGAAAGCTACTTAAGGCACTTAAATAAGAGCCTGAAAGGATATTAACAACCTCTTTAAGGGAGGATTGCTCCATCTCAGCTAGAATCGCTCTCTCATCTTCTCCTCCAAGAAGCATATTGACTAGGTTAATAGCACAATCTCTGGGAAATAACATCAAGATCCTTCCGGTTATATCCCCAAACACGGAGAGCATAACGCTCACGGCAAAAGAATCGGAGGAGGATCCCATTAGGCTTTGGCTCACCTCCTCTACGGGGATAAATATCACTTGAGGTACATTGATCATCGTTCGTTCTCCAGTGAGTTCAGACAGAGCTGTAGCGGCATGGCCAGCTCCGATATTTCCCACCTCTCGGAGGGCATCTAGCTGTAATTTTTCCAACCTCCTCATAAGTCACTCTCCTTAAAAGTATTTAGAGCAGGCTCTTTATATCTAGAATCAAGGATGGACTACCATCTCCCAGAATAGTCACTCCGGCAAAACCTTTGACCTCGGATAGGATTTTCCCCAGAGACTTTATAACGATCTCCTGCTGGTCAACTAAAGAATCTACTATCAATCCCCCTCTCCTATTACCTATCTCCACCACTACCACGGAGAGAGGATATCGTTCCTCCTGCTGGCATCCGAAAACATCGCTTAATTTAAGGAGAGGGACAACCATCCCCCTCCACAGTATGACCTTCTGCCCCTTAACGGTTTTTATATCATCTTTATACACATCTATGACCTCTCCGACGTGAGAGAGAGAAATAGCATATACCTCTTCTCCTATCCTGATAAGCATCGCCGGGATGATAGCTAAGGTGAGAGGTAACCTCATTGTGAATTTGCTGCCCTTTCCCAGAGAAGAGCTTATCTCTAGGTTGCCTCCCAGATCTCTCAGCTTAGCCATAACTATATCCATCCCCACCCCCCGTCCTGAGACATCTGTTACTTCCTTCGCGGTGGAGACACCAGGTATAGTTATTAGCATCAGGATCTCCTCTTCGGTCAACTGAGAGGCTTCCTCGGGAGTAATAGCTCTTTTCTCTAAAGCTACTTTGAGTAATAGATCGGGATCCATTCCCCGTCCATCATCCTCTACGGTGATGAGTATCTCGTTTCGAGTCCGCTCTGCCCGAAGCCATATCACCCCCCTGGGATATTTCCCCTTCGCCGTTCTCTCCACTATCGGCTCGATCCCGTGATCTATAGAGTTGCGTATCAGGTGAATCAAGGGATCTCCGATCTGCTCGAGAATAGTTCGATCTACCTCTATCTCCCTCCCCTCGATTACAAGTTCTATCTCCTTTCCCTTCTCCCTAGCAAAGTCCCTGACCATCCTTGGAAATCTATCGAATATCTGTAAAATTGGGACCATTCTGACTCGCATAACCTCATCCTGAAGATTAGAGGTCAGTCTTGAGACATATATCAGTAACTCGTTTAATTCCTCCAGATTATACTTGGATCCTACTTGAACTAGTCTGCTTTTATATATTACTAATTCCTCCACCAGCCTCATCAGGTCATCCAGATACTCAATGTTGACCTGCACCCTACTACTGACTTTGAAGGTTGGTGTTAACTTCTCGACTCTCGGCTGAGGTCCTAAGACTTCTCCTCCAACAGGTGCCGATACCTTATTGATCATCTCCTCTGTCTTGGGAGGAGGCAACTCTTCTACTTCTAGAGGAGTGATCAAAACCTCATGGACCTCGGGAATGGGATTCAGAGATTTCTGGAGGCTCTCTTGATCCTTCTCAGTAACAAAATAGACTTCGAAGCCCAGCTCATAGCTAACATCGAAATCTTCGCTTTCGATGAAACTTCGGGCTGGACTCGATCCTATAATCTCTCCCCACTCTTCGAGGCTTTTAAAGATCATATAAGCTCTAACGGATTTAAATGCACAGTTAACCTCTAAAGTTATCTCTATCTTAAAAGCAGTCCTTCCTTTTTCCTCTGCCTTTTCCAAAGCCTTCTGTTCAACAGGACTCAGTTTGATCTTTGCTTGAGGCCCTTCTCTTTGTCCCACTTCTTTTATTAGGCTTTGGGCCACTTTTAGCCTTCTTAATATAGAGGATATATCGGATCTCTCCTCATTCCCAGTTTCCACCTCGTCGATAAGATTCTCTAAGTTATCCAAGGCATTGAAGATGATTTCTATAAGATCGGGCTCTGGTCTTCCTTTGCCACTGCGCCAGATATCAAAAATATTCTCTATCTCATGGGCTAGTTCCATTATCTTATCATATTTCATAGTTGCCGAACTGCCCTTTATCGTGTGAATTGAGCGGAATATCTCATCTATAATATCAGGTTGGCTGGGATTACCTTCCAACCTCACTAGAAGTTGATTTAGGAGTGATAGATTTTCTCGAGTTTCGTTTAAGAATATGTCTTTATAGCGGGAGACATCCATCAACTTCACCTCGCCTTATTGGAAAATGAGAAATAGCTGATATCTCTATTAAAAGGAAACTTTTTAACCTTATATATGTTTGTCTGCAAAAGCTTCGTTTTTCCTGGGCTTTTATGAGGTTCAACTCAAGATCCTTTGTAAAGCTTCTAATACTTTACTAGGCTGAAATGGCTTCACAATAAAATCCTTAGCTCCCGCCTGCAAGGCTTCTATTACTAGAGCCTGTTGCCCCATTGCACTACACATTATTATCTTAGCTTGAGGATCATATTCAATTATTTCACTGGCAGCTTCTATGCCTCCCATATCGGGCATAATTATATCCATAGTTACTACATCTGGCTTTAGCTCTTTGTACTTTCCTACCGCCTCGATCCCCGTCCCAGCTTCACCTACTACTTCATAACCGTCTCTTTTCAATATATCTCTTATCATAGATCTCATGAAGAGAGCGTCATCAACTATCAATACTCTCCGACCCATAAGTTGCTAAGCCTCCTCTTTAAAGGATTCGATCTTGTTAATATTAATATCAGGTGGCTGAGAACTCCCCGCTAGATCGCTAGATTTTTCTCTGAAAGTTTCTTCTCTAACAGTGAGCACTCTTTCCATATCCAGAAGGATCAATAATCTTCCATTCAACTTGCCGACTCCCTCGATGAAAGTGATATCTACTGAGCTAGATATGAAGGAGGGAGCAAAATCTATACTCTCCTTTGGTATCCACTCCACTCCTATGATGCGGGGGACGAGCATCCCAACTCTCTGATCCTCCATATCTATCACTATTATCATCGTATCCTCCCCATATTCAGTTTTAGGGAGGCCTAACCTCCCTTCTAGATCTATAACCGAGATCACATCTCCTCTTAAATTAAATAGTCCCTTTATGAATTCGGGCGCTCGTGGCACTCGGGTGATCTTCCCGATATCGCTTATCTCTTTAACTTGGGTAAGTCTAACCCCGAATTCCTCTCGACCGATCTCGAATACCAGCACTTGCACCCTTTCCTCTTCTCTTTCCTCTCTGTTGGGCAAATCCGATCCCTCCTTGGTTACAAGCCTAGGGGAGTTAAGATAACTCTAAATTTCTCAATTGACCTATCTCCTTAACGGTCAGAACTCTTCTTATGTTTAGAAGAAGTAGCAGATGATCTTCTAACTTAACTACTCCCTCGACAAAACGAGTTTTTGGCTCTTGTAGGATAACAGTTGGAGGGGGAGATATATCTTCAGTTGGCAGATTCAAAATTTTAGTAACCTTATCGACAAGCACCCCTGCTTTACGCCCCCCAAAGTTAACTACTATTATTACCTTACGCTCATCTTCTTGCTTTCCGGAAACCATTTCCAAACATCTTTTTAGATCGATTATAGGCATCCTCTGATCTCTTATATTTGCTATGCCTTTTAGGAAATATAGAGGCTCTGGGGAAGGTTCTGTCTCAGTCAGCTCAACTATAGCTTCGATCTGATCTATCCTCATACTGAACTCCTCATCACCAAGCTCAAATAATACTATCTGTCTCCTAGATAAAGTAGATCTTTTATACGGAGTTATCTGAAGATTCCTCCCTTATTTTATTATAATTAATTTATAAACTTTCTTCCCTAAGGATAAGAAATGCTCTTAGATAACGGAGCTATTCTCATTAAAGTATACAATATAGATAACTCTTTGTCAACTATTTTTCTCCCGATCCCTCCTCACATTTACATAAGGAGCAAGAGGTTTATTATCGTAGGATGTCATATCGCTTGACAAATTTTACCAGTTAAGCTATTATTTAAGTAGTTTCAAAGAGGTTTCCCTGAGATGTTCGAGATCAGATTGGGTCTTGAACTTCCCTTAAATCATCCTCCTCCAACCCCTTCCATCAAGGGAGGGGGAAATAAAGAGAGCAGTCTTATCTCAATGTTCCCTCTCCCCTGGTGGGAGAGGGATAGGGTGAGGGGGAAGTTATATCCTGAACTCGCTATCGAAAAACTAGGAATAACCGATTACTTACTTGAAACTACTTAAATTGGGAGGATGACAATGGAAGTTGATAAAGTATATTTAGGTGATTGTATTGAAATTATGAAGAAACTTCCTGAAAAGTCTATAGATCTGATTTTTGCAGATCCACCGTTTAATATCGGAATAAGATATGACAAGTATAATGATAGTTTATCTTATAAGGAATATTATAATTG
>CAZSTA010000074.1:0-15927 GCA_964609495.1 uncultured bacterium
ATAAGGCATTATCTTAGGGATAAAAGTTTATTGATCAAGAAGCCTCGTTGGTTAGAGCAATTGAATCGGATGGTAGGCGAGGCTATTAGCTCTTTATCACAACAATTGAATAGATATCCAACTGTAGAAGAGATAGCAAATGAGCTAAACATAACCGAGAATAGCGTAATTGAGGTTCTCAAGGCTCAGAGGCTATCTTATATTTCATCCCTGGATAATGGAGATAACCTCGGATCTCTCAAGGAGAGGATAAGGAGCAAGAAACTTGTAAGTTTTCGCTTGCCCGTAGAGGATCAAGTTCGCTTAGTTGATAATATTGAGAGAAGCTTCCAATTACCAGTTGAAGATAAAATTATCCTAGCTCAAGCGATAGATAATCTAAAGACTTTAGAGAAGAAAGTTATATATTACATATTCTTCAGCGATCTGACCCAGATGGAGGTTGCCAAGAAGGTCGGTATATCCCAAAAACATGTCTCTCGCCTCCTGAATAGTGCCTTAAAGAAATTAAAGAAGGTTCTATCTAAGGAGCTGTGGTAAGTTGCTCTAAGTCTAATATCGGTCTGTTTTGGGTATAAATAGAAGTGAAGACAGGGTTGCCCGTTCTTCGAAAAGAGATACGGGCTTTTTATTTAGGAGGCAGAAAGGAAACTTTTTTACCTTGAGTTCTATTTGAAGCAAAAGTTTCCTTATCAAAGGCGGGGGAGGGTAAGTGAAACTATCAGTTATAATACCTGCCTACAATGAAAGAGCGACGATAGCCGAATTAGTTCGACGGGTCAAAGAGGCAGACATACCGAAAGAGATAATAATAGTGGATGATGGTTCCACCGATGGGACGCGAGATATCGTTCAAGGGCTAAAGGATGAAGAGACGAGGATAGTTTATCATCCTTACAATAGGGGGAAGGGAATGGCTATTCGCACTGGCATAAAGCAGGCGAGGGGAGATATAATAGTCATTCAGGATGCCGATTTAGAATACGATCCCAACGATTACCATAAATTAATCGAGCCAATAATCGAGGGCAAAGCGAAAGTAGTCTATGGCTCCCGCTTTCTCGCTTCTTCGCATCAGAGGCGCAGTTGGAGTCATTATCTGGGAATCAGGGTTCTAACTTGGTTTACCAATTTGCTCTATCGCACTCACCTCACCGATGAGGCTACTTGTTACAAGGCTTTCCGAGCGGATGTTCTCAAAAGTATCAAGTTGGACTGCCAACGGTTCGAGTTTTGCCCCGAGGTTACCGCCAAGGTTCGAAGAAGAAAGATCGCTATCTTAGAAGTCCCCATATCCTATAACCCTCGAACGGTGAAAGAGGGTAAGAAGATAAGGCTGAAGGATGGATTAGTGGCTATTTATACCCTGCTCAGATATAGATTTGGCAGAATTGATAAGGGAGAAGAGTCCTTAGAAAGCGATGTCTCAGCCATATTACAGCTCAAACGAGATTAAATTCGTCTCCTTCTGGGCTCTGGTGATCATGGCAATCACTATGATCCCTTATCTAATCGGTTATGCCTTGACTCCTCCCGATATGCAATTCAGTTGGGTTATTCCTGTAACTGATATAGATGTTCATCCCTGGCTATCTGAAGTTCGACAAGCACAGGAGGGACGATTTCTGATCCAACATCAATATTGGATCGAGCCGCATCCCTCCGCTCTTCACCCCTTCTGGGTCAGCGTGGGGCTGATCTCCGGGGTTTTGGGTCTATCTCCAATAGGCGGTTATCACCTAGCTCGAATGATCGTTGGTTTCATCCTACTCATATCTATCTATCGTCTCATAGCTCTCTTCGAACAAGATATCTTTGTGAGAAGGTCTGCTTTCTTCTTTCTGATCTTATCCTCCGGTTTCGGTTGGCTTAAAGCTTTAGGGATAAATATGAGCTCCATCGATCTGTGGATGCCGGAGGCTATAACCTTCTATTCCATATATGGCTTTCCGCATATCTCCTTCTCCATACTCCTGATGGTTCTAATACTATATTATACTCTTCTAGCCTTCCGAGAGAGGAAGAGGAAATATATAATCTATTCGGGGGTATCTGCTTTCTTTTTGGGTTTAGTCCATCCTTTTGATCTGATCCCCATTTATGCGGCGATAACCGTCTGCCTAGCGGAGGAGTGGAGGAGAGAGCGGCGTTTTCCCCTCGAGGAAGTTAAATCCTTTATTTCGATCCTCATCTTCTCTATAATATCACTTGCTTATATCATCTATCTTTATGTTCTATCTCCTACCTCCTCCATAATGACGAAGGAGATGCAATTCAGCTTCCCTAACTCGATTTGGTATGTAACAGGTTATGGAATAATATTTATCCTCGCCTCGATAGGAGCGATAAAGATCGCAAAAGCTCAAAGGACAGCTTATTATCCAATCTTGGCTTGGGCGATTATGGCTCTCATCTTGGTATATATACCTCTTCGTCTCCCCCATCAGAGGAGATTTATGGAGGGAGCTCATATTCCGTTGAGTATGGTGGCAACAGTAGGAATATCTCAGCTTTTAACTGAACTTAGGGAATGGTGGAATAGAAAGTTAGCTCTTAGAAAAGATAAGCAAAGATCATATCATTTCTTTGGCAATAAGGAGGGTTTCAGAAGAGTAGAGATCATCTTTATAGTTCTCCTCATAGCCTTTTCCTCTCTTACTAATGTCTATATTATAACCTCTGATGTTCAGGCCTATAGAGGCTTCAACTTCGAGGAGTATGTCCGCGATCCTGAGGGAGGAGTTCCTCGCTACATACCCGATGGGATAATCCTGGCTATGGAGTGGTTGGCGAAGAATACCGATCCTGAGGGGGTAGTTCTATCCTCAGTAAGGATGGGGGATCTTATACCAGCTTGGGCTCCACATAGGGTTTATCTAGGGCGGTGGTATTCCGTTCCCGATCTAAAAAGTAAATACAGCGATGTTATGACCTTCTTTAAGGTGAACATCCCTGACTCGCTACGGAACGATTTCCTAAAGAGATACAGTATCAAATACATATTCTATGGACCAGTTGAGAGAGCACTGGGGGATTTCAATCCTGACAGAGAGGGATACCTCGTCAAAATCTATGATAACGGGTTAGTCTCCATACATGAGGTGAAGTAATTGAAAGGGAACTTTTGCCGGAAATAGGACTCAAGATAAAAAATTCCCTTTATTTAAGGAGAGTTCGAGATCCAACAGGAGAAAAATCTTCAATAGCCCGATTAATTTAGCAAAAACCAAATAGGAGCTTCTAACTGCTATCTCGGCTAGGAGAGATCTTCATCCCCAACTGCTCTAGCGCATATTCGACTCCACTTTGAAGATCGCTTCTAGTAACGATCCCTGTTAAATCCACTCCCAATTGAATTATCGTCTGAGCTACCTCGGGGCTTATACCAACCAATACCACTTGTGAGCCTAACAACCCGGCCGCCCTCGCTGATTGCAGAAGATGATTGGCTACTCCTGTATCGACCATCGGGACCCCAGTGATATCTATTATTACCACCTGAGCTTGATACTGGCTGATCCCTTGAAGCAGATTCTCCATTATCTGCTGAGAGCGAGCGGTATCGATAGTGCCAATGAGAGGCATCACGATAAGGTTATTGGTGATCGGAACTATCGGAGTAGATAGCTCTCGCAAAGCTCTTTTTTGAGCTTCTATCATCTCTTGTTGAAGGCGATCTCGCTCTTCGCTTGCTCTCTGCAATTCCTTGGTCCTCTCTATCACCTGCTTCTCCAGGGAATCGCGAAGAGAGGTCAACTCCTCAAGCTGTCTCTGGGTATTCTCAAATAATCGGGCATTCTCGATAGCCACTGCGGCTTGACTGGCGAAGGTCTCCAGGAGTTGCACTTCTTCGGGAGAAACCCTTCTAAGTTCCATCGAAGCCACTTGGAGAGTCCCGATAACCTCTTCTCTAGCTTTTAGGGGGAGGATGATCTGAGTTATGATTCCAGATTTCTTTATAGCCTCTTGGTCGCACCTTCCACTAACTCGCGAATCCTCAATCACCATAACCTCTCCTGTCCTAGCTACTTCAGCCAAGATATCTGGGCCATCTATAGCTCTCCTAGTCTCCTCCACTATCTTTTCCATGCCTTCTCCTACGGCATACTTTGCCACTACAAAATCGCCTTCCACCAGAGATAGCATAGTCTTATCATAACCTGCTTTCTCCAAACTTCTCAAGATGAGTTGGATTGTCTTTTCTGCTTCAGAATAACTTTGTAGTATAGAAGTGCTTATCTCATAAAGCGATGCTAATCTCTCAGCTTTCTCTTCGGTCTCTTTGGTTTTCTCATCAAACTGCTTCTGATAGAGTTGATTTATCTTGACAAAAGCCTTATTGATAATATCATCTGTAAATCTTATACTAGCGATCCCCTCCTTAGAATCGGAAGCAGAAACCTCCTCAACCAATTCGAGCATAACAGAACGCGATATGATTAAAATATTCTGTAACTCAATTAAGGGGACTCCTTGAGCTATCATAGAACCCATCGTTTCATCTATAAAATTCACAAATGGAGCAGAACTATCCTCCCTTAAGCACTCCTTAAAACTCTCTATCTCTTTTCCTATCACCTCCCTTAGCGGCTCAATCGTCATACCAATGTAACCTTTCCCAGTCTCTTTAATCTTATCCACAAGTTTCTCCGTTATTCTCTCCACTTCAGAGTTAAACAGATCTTGAAAATAGGATAACCTAGGCATTATCTCCTTCCCCCATATTTCTAATCAGATTTATCTTTTATAAATACAATAATCATCTCTGAATCGAGAACGTATTTGATACGTTCAAAGCTAAAACCAAAGCTCTCTATGATGCTTATTAGGTTATCTTTAGAATAGTGAGTTATATGTTCATCAGCATATCCACCTGGTATAAGAAATTTGTATAATCGCTCGATGATCCTCCAGGATAACTTTGCATAATCAGGAGTCCCGAGGATTAACTTTCCCCCTTCTTTCAGAACTCTTTCCATCTCCTGAAAAATCTTGTTTTCATAAGGGATATGTTCTATGACCTGAGAGCAGATAATGCAATCGAAACTTTTGCTCTTAAAAGGAAGATCATAAATTGAGGCATTAATTACGGGTTTATCGTATCTTTTCATATATCGCACCTTATTCATCTGAATATCAATACCAATCGCCTCATTTAGTCCCCTTAGAATTCTGCTTGAGCCACAACCAATATCTAAAATCAAGCCATCTCCACCTGCAAACTGAGTGATAATTTTATAGCGGCTTCGCTGCCAATAGCGCTGGAAAGGGATAATACTATCAAAGGCTCGTTCATCATAGTCAGCTGCCATAATCGAGTTTCGTAATACCCACATTCGTTTAAAGGTTTTTAAATATGAGATCCCAAACTTAAACAATTTAGCTTTAGAACTTCCACTCTCTCGAGGAGCATAGCAAAAAGAGATCTCCTTAACTCTCCATCCCTGAATATGAGTTTGAATAACTATCTCTTCGAGAATATCAAAATCGGTACTATTAAGAGTCAAGTTTCTAACTATTGAGGAATTGTAGAGTCGGAATCCACTTGAGATATCTTTCACGGGAATAGAGAGTCCTCGAGCGAAAAAGATATTTAGGATTCTACTTAGAACCCTCCTCACCCAGGGCATAATAGCCTCACCTCCTGGAACATAGCGTGAGGCTATTATAATCTCAGCTTTGGTTCTCTCTTCCCAAATAGCTGAAATAAAATCTGGACTATGTGACAAATCTGCATCTAAGGTCAAAATGTATTTACCTTTGGAATTCTCAAATCCCTCCCTTAAGGCCTCTCCATAACCTCTTCTCCTCTGTCTTATCACCCGAGCTTTATTAGCTACTGCAACCCCTCTAGTCTTATCAGTTGATCCACCGTCAACCAGGATAATCTCATAATCAGAGGTGATTTGAGATACAATCCGATGAACAGCCGGTATTAATTTAGCAATATTTTTCTCCTCATTAATAGCTAATATGAGAATAGTGAGTTGTATATTTATCATCCGTCTTTCTGCATTTGATCAGATGTATTTTCTCAATATAGTTTAAACGATTTTCTTACCTGTCTAGTTCACTCAATTTTCTTATTTGGACTTCAATATGTTTTCCAAATTATCCTTGACTCCTCAAAATACCTATAGTATAATTACCTAGGGGAGGTAGCAATTTGGCTTTTATGAACTCAAAACTTAGAGCGATATATGATCCTGTCTAATAAAGCTAGGAAGATAAACTATATTTATCTTGGAGTGTTTCTTTCCCTCCTTCTAGGACTAATGGCTAGGCTGATCTATCTGGGCAGAGTGAGTCTAGATTTTGATGAAGCTTATACAATAGTAGTAGCGATGAGACCTTTTAAACAGATAATATTAGGGACCGCTGAGGATGGCTACCCTCCTTTGTATTACCTCTTAATGCACCTCTGGATCAAGTTGGGAATTAAAGATTACTTAGTTAGAAGCTCATCTTTACTCTTTGGGTTGGGAACTATAGCTCTAGTTTATATAGTGGGAAAAAATATCTTCGAGGAGAGGACAGCTATTTTAGCCGCTCTCTTCACAGCTTTGGCGAATTGTCAGGTGGAATATTCCCAGAAAGCTCGAATGTATACTATGGTCTCCTTCTTCGCTTGTTTAACTGCCTATCTTGTCCTTAGAGCTTATCAAAGTGGAAATTGGCACTTCTGGTTAGGATATAGTATATCTGCTATAGCTGGATTATATGTTCACAATTACTTCCTGTTCTTACCTATAGCTTTTGGTTTATACGGGCTACTTCAGTTTAAGAGATATCGTTTTTCCCCGGCGAGATGGCTCATAGCTCAACTCGTAATCATCATCCTATATCTCCCCTGGCTTAAAGTTCTCCTGGGACAGTTTTCTCGAGTAAGAGAGGGCTTCTGGATACCTGAAGTAGGTCTCTTCAGTCCTATCTACATCTTGGAGTGGTTTGCCGTTGGAGAGTTCATCAGGAACTTAACGCTTAGGATCGTTTCTAATTGGTTCTTCGGAATACCTCTTGTAATCTCTTTAGGAGTCATGATCGTTCTGTTGTTAGGAAGGTGGAGAGGAGAGGAGATTATAAGGTCTGCGGAGAAGATCTTACCTAGCCTAACATTTACAAGAGATAACGGCGATGGGATCTTATTGCTATTTTTCTGGTTAGTAATACCTATAGTTCTAGCTTATATCTTATCTCTAAAACAGTCGATATTCTATAATAGATACTTCCTTCTGATATCACCTGCCTACTATCTCTTAGTCGCTAAAGGGATATTTAACATCAAGATCAGGAAAGTCCCCCTGTTTTTCGTGGCAGGGATTATAATTATCCAGCTTATTTCTTTAGGTAAATATTACGCGACTGAAGAAGAAGTTCGGATAAAACCTGCGGCTATCCAAATTCAAAATAACTTTCGGGAAGGAGATGTCATCGTTCACGCGGGAGATGATGGCTGGGGAAATGAATATGCGGCCTTTACCTTTTTCCCCTCCCTAGTGTATCATCAGGGCGAACTTGAGGAGTACTTACTCACTAAGCATAAAATCCCCTATTTTCTAGGGGGAAATGTCCTAAAGCCAGAGCAAGCTATATCCGATATGAAAAGGGTATTAGCGGATCACTCAAGGCTATGGTTGATTATGAGGGCTGATAATCCCGATCGTAGTGCAGATAAATTAGTAGGTGATAATTCCCGTAGAGCATCCCATCGAAGTTTCGGGCAAGTGAACCTTTATCTATATGAGAAAAAAGTTGAAAAAGATTCCCAGTAGGGCTATAATTGATTTAGATGAGAAAAACGGAGGTGATTTTGTGGCGGAATACAAAGCTAACATCGCGTTGGAAGTTCATTGTCATATTACAACTCGAAGTAAGATGTTCTGTTCATGTCAGGCGGATTATTATGGGGCTGAACCTAATACCCATACCTGTCCGGTCTGTTTGGGATTACCAGGCTCTCTGCCAGTTATCAATAGAAAGGCGATCGAGAATTGTATCAAACTAGCCTTGGCTCTCAACTGCGAGATCGCAGATTATGCTAGATTTCATCGAAAGAACTATTACTATCCTGATCTTCCCAAGAACTATCAAATTTCTCAATACGATCTCCCTCTATCCCGAGGAGGATACCTGGATATCCAAACGAATGGCAACATTAGAAGGATAAGGATCAGAAGAGTCCATATAGAGGAGGATACTGGAAAATCTATTCATCCGGAGAATCTGGATGCCGATTACTCTCTAGTAGATTATAATCGCTGTGGAATACCGCTGGCTGAGGTAGTAACTGAACCAGATATCACCACTCCCGAGGAGGCCGCCGCGTTTATGTATAAATTGCGGAGCATCCTCCAGTATCTAGGAGTCAGCAGTGGCGATATGGAGAAAGGAGCTATGCGCGCCGATGTCAATATCTCCATAAGACCAGCAGATAGCGAGGAGTTGGGGGTCAAGACGGAGATCAAAAATTTGAACTCGGCGAAGGCGGCTCAGAAGGCTCTGGAAGAGGAGTTCGAGCGTCAAACGAAATTATCGAGGTCTGGAGAGAGGGTGGCTCAGGTGACTCTCGACTGGGACGCAACAACTAATCGGCTTACGGTGTTGAGGAGCAAGGAATATGCTCATGACTACCGCTACTTTATCGAGCCAGATTTAGTTCCTCTGACCTTAGATTCGGATTGGGTAGAGGAGTTAAGGAAGAGCTTGCCTGAACTTCCCACAGCCCGTCGAGAACGCTTCATATCTCAATATGGTATTCCCCCGTATGATGCCGAGGTGATAACTGCTTCTAAAGCTTTAGGAGATTTCTTCGAGAAATGCGCCAGTCAATATAGGGATGCTAAGGCGGTCAGTAACTGGGTTATGGGCGATCTGCTCTATCACCTCAAACAAAACGATATGGAGATCGAGGATTGTCGGATAGCTCCAGCCCAGTTAGTGGCGATGCTTAAACTACTCGATGAGGGAGTGATAAACAGCAAGATAGCTAAGATAGTCTTCGAGGAGATGTTTGATTCTGGCAGAGATCCCCAGGTGATCGTCGAGGAAAAAGGATTGGTGCAGATCTCCGATGAGAAGGCCTTACAGGAGATGGTCGATAAAGTTGTTGCCGAGAATCCCGAATCGGCAGAGGCCTTCTTAGATGGAAAGAAGCGCGCTCTCAACTACTTAGTAGGTCAAATAATGAAGATGACTAGGGGAAAAGCGAAACCTGATTTAGCGAGTAAGCTTATCAGGGATGCTATAGAGAAACGATCAGATGGTTAGAGAGGGGTAGATAAGATGGCTCTAGGAGAAGAACCTGAGCTGGAAGAACATAAAATTGAAGATAAGCAAGAGCCTCCTTGGAGTATAGGGGATGCAGTGATAATACTATTCTGTTGGATATTCTTCTCAAGCCTTGTCTCAACCTTCATCGACGTGGAGAGGAACATCTTCTCCTTTTTCCTCTTTGGTTTCCTCCAAGCCCTTATTCTAGTTGCTTTGGTAATCATCGTTGCCACGGGCCTCAGGAGGGGAAGCCTACCGGAGCTAGGACTGCGCTTCGATAACTTTCTAGCCAATTTGGGATTGGGGATTATAGGCTATGCGGTTATCTTCCTAGCTATAGTGATAGGAGCTACTATTATCATCGCTATTCTAGCGATGATAGGAGGGCTTCTGAAGGTAGATCTTATCGAGATATATCAAAGGATGAATACCACTCCTCCCCTCATAAAGGAGATAATCTCCGCTCACTCCTCACCCTTGGATATAGCGATACTCCTGATAGTAACTTCCCTCTTCGCCCCTATCTCCGAGGAGTTATTCCTTCGAGGAATGGTATATCCTGCTCTCAAGGTTAAGGTGGATAAGAGGATGGCGATGTTCTTAAGCGCTTTGATCTTTGCTGCCATGCATCTTAATATATTCGCTTTTATCCCCTTGACGATTCTAGGAATAGGATTAGCTTATCTTTATGAGAGGACTGGTTCTCTCCTATCCCCTATGGTCGTGCATTCTTTACAGAATATCGTAGCCACTATGTTGATTTTAGGTTCTCAATCTTAATTCCAATTACTACGAGAAAGGAAACTTTTGCCGGCAACAAAATTCTAAGGTAAAAAGTTTCCTTTAGGGGGTTCCCGGAAAAATGAGCAAGATAGATTTTGTTCACCTTCATGTTCATACTCAATATAGTCTCCTGGATGGCGCCTGTCGTCTGGAGGAGTTGATAGATAAAGCCATAGAATATGAGATGCCCGCCCTGGCTATCACTGATCATGGGGTTATGTATGGAGTCATAGATTTTTATAGTATGGCTAAGAAGAAGGGAATAAAGCCGATCATCGGCTGTGAGGTATATATTGTGCCGGATAGAAACAAGAGAAAAGGAGGGATGAACGAGAATAGATACCATCTGGTGCTATTATGCGAGAACGAGATCGGATATCGCAATCTATTGAAGTTGGTGACTAAATCCTCCTTAGAGAGCTTCTACTATAAACCTCGAGTTGACAAGCAATTATTATCCGAATACAGTGAGGGATTGATCGCCTTGAGCAGTTGTATGCAAGGCGAGGTCCCTCAACTTATTTTGAGCAAGAATATGAAGGGGGCTAAAAAAGCCGCTTTGGAATATCAAGAGATATATGGGAAGGGGAACTTCTTCCTAGAGCTTCAGGGGAATGGTCTGCCCGAGCAAGCCGATCTGAATCGGAGGTTGGTAGAGCTAGGAACTAAGCTCTCCATCCCCACGGTTGCAACTAACGATGTTCACTATCTGAGGAGGGAGGATAGCAGGGCGCATGATATCCTCCTCTGCATTCAGACGGGCAGTCATTTGGATGATCCCAATCGCCTTCGCTTTAAATCCGACCAGTTCTATTTCAAATCTCCTCAAGAGATGTTCGAGATATTTAAGGATATATCCGAAGGGGCGATCGCTAATACGGTTGAGATCGCGAAAAGGTGCAATTTGAAGATCGATTTCGGTGATATCCGCTTGCCCCGCTTCGATCCTCCTGAGGGGAAAAATATCAACGAGTATTTTCGAGAGCTGTGTGAGGAAGGCTTAAAGAGGCGATACTCTGAGATAACTCCCCAGATAAAAGAGAGATTAGAGTATGAGTTAAGTATTATCGGGGATATGGGTTATGTTCCTTACTTCCTGATCGTTTGGGATTTTATCCACTATGCCAGAGAAAAGGATATCCCGGTTGGTCCCGGGCGAGGCTCGGTAGCGGGAAGCTTGGTCTCTTATGCGCTGGGGATAACGAACATCGATCCTCTCAAATATAACTTGATATTCGAGAGATTCCTAAACCGAGAGAGGGTCGAGATGCCGGATATAGATACCGATATCTGCTTCGAGCGAAGAGGAGAGATAATCGAATACGTCACTAGAAAGTATGGGACAGATCGAGTTGCTCAGATCATCACCTTCGGGACTATGGCGGCTCGCGCGGTGATCCGCGATGTTGGACGAGTGCTCTCTGTCCCCTACAAGGAAGTCGATCGCATAGCTAAGTTGATCCCCTTCCGACCAGGAGTTAATATCACCATCAAGGATTCCTTAGATAATATTGCCGAATTAAGGGAGCTATATGAAGCGGATGATCGATATAGAGATCTCATTGATATCGCAATGGTGCTTGAAGGGTTAACGAGGCACGCCTCCACCCATGCTGCAGGAGTGGTCATCTCCCCCGAACCCTTGACTAATTACGTTCCCCTCCAGAGAAGCACGGGAGGAGAGGAGGAGATGATAACCCAGGTAACTCAATGGACTATGGAGCCACTCGCCAAGATAGGGCTTCTGAAGATGGACTTTTTAGGTCTTAAGACCTTGACGGTTATAGCGAACACCGTCCAGCTTATCGAGAAGATTGAAGGCGAGAAAGTTGATATAGATTCGATCCCTATGGATGATGAGAAGACATTCCAGATGCTTCAGGAGGCGGAGACGACCGCGGTGTTCCAGCTAGAAAGCCCGAGGATGAGGGATATTGTGAGGAAGTTGAAGCCCACCAGATTTGAGGATCTCATCGCCTTAGTAGCCCTCTATCGCCCAGGGACGATCGGAAGTGGGATGATCGAGGATTTCATCGATCGCAAGCACGGCTTGAAGAAGACCACTTATCAATATGGAGAGCTTGAGCCAGTTCTCGATCCCATCTTGAGGGAAACCTACGGAGTAATGGTCTATCAGGAACAGGTTATGCAGATCGCGATAGCAATGGCCGGCTACACTATGGGACAGGCGGATGTCCTCCGGAAGGCGATGGGGAAGAAGATATCGGAGATTATGATGCAAGAGCGCGAATCGTTTGTTCAAGGGGCTATCCAGAGAGGATTTAAGAAGGAGGCGGCGAATTATATCTTCGATCAGATGGCTTATTTTGCTGGATATGGATTTAATAAAGGTCATTCGGCAGTGTATGCCTTAATATCTTATCAGACCGCTTATCTAAAGGCTAACTATCCGGTGGAATATATGTCGGCAGTGCTCACCAACGAAATGGGTGGAGCTCGTCTTGCCTCCTACATAAATGAATGCCGTCGTCTAGGGATAGATGTACTTCCCCCCGATGTAAATTCTAGCTTTGCTAATTTTACCGTTGTAGAGGATACCTCTCCCGTTCAAGGGGAGGAGAGGAAAACCAGTCCTAAGAGGACGATAAGATTTGGTTTAGCCGCAGTGAAGAACGTTGGTTTAGCCGCAGTGGAGGAGATCGTGAGAGCGCGTAAGGAGGGAGAAAAATTCTCCTCCCTCCTTGATTTCCTAACCCGAGTCGATCTTAGATTAGTAAATCGAAGGGCCGTGGAGAGCTTAATCAAATGCGGGGCTTTCGATTCTCTAGGAGTATATCGCTCTCAACTTCTGGAGATCCTTAATATCGCCCTACAACGCGCTCAGGCCAAGCAAAGGGATAAGGAGAAGGGACAAACCTCACTCCTCAGCCTCTTAGCGGAAAATACAGGCTTTGTGGAGAAGATAAAAAAGCCTGACATAGATGAATTTCCTAGCCACAAATTATTAGCGATGGAAAAGGAACTAATGGGTTTCTATGTAAGTGGACATCCTCTCTCTCATATAGAGGCGGAGCTCAAGCGATTAGAGGCAACTCCAATCGAACAACTGATTGAGAAGGAAGACGGGAATGAAGCTACTATTGCTGGAGTGATCGAGTCTATCCGAACCAATCCGACCAGAAGTGGTTCGATGATGGCTTACGTTGAACTAGAGGATATGACCTCCTCAACCGAGGTTATACTCTTTCCTAATGCTTATTCTAAATACTCCGATCTACTAGAGAAGGGCCTAGTGATCTTGATCGCAGGCCATATTCAGAGCAATGAGGAGCGCTTCAGCTTCATAGCTGACGAGATCACAACTTCCGATCGTTTGCCCCAACGTATGTTTATCGATATCGATGCGGATAGAACCGACGTAGAAGATCTATGTAAATTAAGGGATATACTACTTGAATATGGCGGTTCGAGTCCTGTATTTCTGAATATAAAGGAGAATGATAAAGTAACCACTATATCTCTGAATTCACATCTCAATGTTAGGATATGTAAGGAATTAGAGGAAGAGGTTCAGCGTATCTGTCCGATAGAAATTAGAGGATAGAAATTGAGGTTTTCCGATTACCGAAGTTCCCCCTCCCTTGACGGGAGGGGGATTTAAGATAAGTTTAATAGTAGGAGGTGATCTTATGTCTCCGCTCAGAAGAAGCGCGGTAGCAGGAAGATTTTACGCGGGAGATGCAGAATCCTTACGAGGACAATTAGAGGGATGTTTTGAACATCGAAATGGACCGGGGAGGTTGCCGAAAGTAAATAAGGATGGACCTCGAAGGATCATAGGTATAGTAAGTCCTCACGCCGGATATATGTACTCGGGAATGGTGGCTGCTCATGGATTCTACAAGCTGGCTCAAGATGGAGTTCCCCAAGTGGCTGTTATCCTTGGACCTAACCATCAGTGGTTGGGGAGCGAGTTAGCGATCTATGCTAAAGGCAGATGGGAAACCCCCCTAGGAGTGGTAAAGATCAATGAGAATATTGCGGCGAAGATCTTGGAGAAGACTAACATAGTCCAAGATGACGAACGCGCTCATATTACAGAACATTCGCTGGAGGTTCAGCTTCCCTTCCTCCAATATATGTATGGTAATGATATAACCCTTGTGCCGATCTGTATGAGGCATCAGGGAGCGCAGGAGTGCTCGGAATTGGGAAAGGCGATAGCCGAGGCTATAGAAGGGGAAAATGCGGTGATCATTGCTAGTAGTGACTTTACTCACTATGAAACCCAGGCCTCTGCGGAGAAGAAGGATGGGAGAGCGCTGGAGGAGATATTGAATATGAGGCCAGATGGATTGATAAACGTTGCCGCTAAATTCTCCATGTCTATGTGTGGAGTAGGACCGGTAGCCACTATGCTCTACTCAGCTAAGGAGTTGTCTGCTACGGGAGCGGAATTTCTGAAGTATGCTACCTCTGGAGATATAACTGGAGATAGATATCAGGTGGTGGGATACGCATCAGTGGCTGTTAGCAAGTAGCTGTCAACCGTCAACTGATTTAGAGGGGGGATCGAGAAGTCGTTTAAAGTCCCCTTTAGGGTCATAACACCTTAAAATGGAGAGCTAGAATCGGGATATTCTTCATAATATTTCAAAGTGGGAAATATCCCTGATACATAATAAAGAGAGAGCAGAAAAGGTATATTGGTCAAACCGCAAAATAGTCTATACTTCGTATTTCGGGCAAAAACTTGTAAGAATATAAAGGATTGATCGAATCTCATGCTGGATAGATTTATCTCCTCTCTCAGGAATAACAAGAGGGATTGGATATATATCACTATAATAGCCGCTATAACAATTATAGTCTATTATAGGAGTATCAATATCTTCTTCTGGAGTCTTGACGATTTCAGTTTGATAAAGTTCGGCAGAGGGGGCCTTGCTCAATTCAAACATACCTTCCCTGAGGCTGTGGGAGGTGTGTTCCGTCCTCTAGTGAATTTATCATTTATATTATTCTACAACTTGTTTAAAGCCAATTATGTTTATTATCATATAGCAAGTATAGTTATGCATATAGCGAACTGTATTTTGGTATATTGCTTGACCATCAAATTTTATGATGATAAAAAGATCGCATTTTTATCAGGAGTATTGTTCTCTCTCCTCTATACCAGATGGGAAGCAGTTATCCATATCGCTGCTAATGCAACTTTATTTTTAGCCTTTTTCTATCTTCTATCTTTATTATCCTTCATAAAGTATAAGGAGACGGGTTCGATTAAATATTACTATACAACCCTTGGTTTATGCATTATTACTCTTTTTACCAAAGAGACGGGTGTAACTCTAATAGTTATGCTATTTCTATATGAACTATATTACTCGCTCAAAAATAGGACTAGGTTTAATATTAAGTTTCTTATTCCCTTAGTTATGCTTTGGACTATTTACCTGTCATTTCAGGGATACATCATGCTAGCTCAGCAATATGTAGTAAGGGAGAAGATATATGCTTTCGGCTGGCATTTCCTAAGTAATTATGGGAAAGGTATATTTTCAAGATTAATCCTCGGATCTTTACCATTTGTTTACGTTATTAGGAGATTATTTGATAGTGCTCGGGACAGTGTTAGCGGAATTATCATAGCAATTGCTGTAATCCTTGCTATAGTGGGGTTAAAAAGCAACTTTATTTCCTTCTTCAGAAAGATGTTCTCCTCTCTAAAGGAACACCTATATGAAACTATATTCTTTATCCTGTTTATGCTTATATACTATTTCCCCCTCTCTTTCTTTCTAAGGGAAGGCTGGGCTTATCCATCTAGATATTTATATGGAGCTTCCATAGGATTCTCAATAATCTTAGGTTATATCCTGATGGAGGTGTATAACTTCTCTTCTGATA
>CAZSTA010000075.1:0-15633 GCA_964609495.1 uncultured bacterium
CGAAGAAGGACATCCAATCCTTTTCTGTGAACTAATCTCCCGCAAAAGATAGCGATCTTACCGGAGGGCAAATTCAACTCCCTCCGTATCTCTTCCTTGCGATGAATATTTACCGGCGATAATCTCTTCGTATCTACACTATTGGGGATAGATGCGATTCTGTCTGAGGGAACATTACAGCTCAATAATTCTTCCTTTATCTCCTCACTAATGCTTATAAACATTATATCTTTGAGCAAAAATGACTTTATGTTCTTCAAAACGAAATTATTATATTTTTTAATTAAAATTTTTGCCTCTCCAGCAGTAGTAAGTTTAACTAATACCTTTTTCTTCAATATCTTAGCCGCCAAAAGGGATGGTATCCAGTATAGTCCTACTCCATGAAGATGTATAATATCATACTCTCTTCTCCTCTTTAAAAGCGATATAAATAGGTTAAAAGCAAAGGCTATTTTATAGCTCTTACTTATCTTACCTGGAGGACCTAGCCTATATATTCTGATCTTACCCAGGCTATCCTTCGCCTTCCAATCTCGAGAGAATCTTCTTGTCAAGATAAATAAATCTATGCCTTTGGCAAGCAGATTATCGGAGAGCATCTTCAGTTGTATTTCCGCTCCTCCATAGATCGGATAGAATCTCTCGCTTATCATACATATTCTTGGTTTCATACTGCTATAGTTTCTTCCACGATTGTTCAACACTACCTAATACTTAGATTATACTGAAATTGAATTTTATAGTCAAGCTACTCGCCTAATAATCTTTTTCACAGATAAGAAAAGAGCGACAAGATACTTTCCCGTCCCTCTTAGGCTAGAATGACTTCCTCTCGCTCTTTGTTATACCCAAGCTTAGGAGATCTTAGACACCTACTTTTAAAATTTTTGATTATTCAATTGCGACTAATTATACCCAATATGTTTTTTTATGCTCTTTTCTCCTCCCACCTTTTAATCAAATATCCTTTTTCTTTCTCATAGACTTGAGCTAAATGATCGATAATCTTCTCCGCCTCAGCACTGGACATATCCTTTGTTTGAACGACAAAGGAAGCGGTCCGCCCAAAATAGACGGGGATCATAGAATCGACCACCTCATCGGGATTATGATCTCCGAAGTTATATTCTACCGCAAAGTCAAAGACTGTCCTCACCCATAGCTCTGGGGGTAGAGAAAAGCTATCCTGTGGCGACTCAGCAGATTTGGTCAATCCTGCGAATGTCTCTTCCGATAGAAAATCCTTCCAAAATAGACCGAACTCCTCGAATCCCTCTTTGAAACAATCTACTAGAGCCTTTAAGTTGACGTTAACCGGCTCCGGCGGAAGCAGTTTCTCCGGCCCGTATCTTTTCACCACCTCACTTCCCTTGATATCCCTCCAATTATCCTCGTATATCTTCATCATCCGCCAGACGGATCCTACTACTTGTCTGAACATTGGCCCTAGGGTAGCAGCAGGATCCTTAGCATCGTGTATCTTAGCTCCCAAGTTAGCTTGACACACTTTGAACCCCTCATTGATCGCCACAGTGGTCATAAATATATCTATCCCAAATCTAGCTACATCCGTCTCCCAAACGTCCATGTTCAGATAGTGGTCGCACAACTCGGCAGAGAATCCGAAATCCCCTCCTATCGGCTGACGGATCCGCTTGCCATAAAGCGCCCTAGTCAGAGGGTAGGCGATGCTGTTGGTTATAGTGCCATCATACTTATGGCGAGAATACCAAGGAGTAACATATCCGAAACCCTCTTTGACAATGGGTTCAGCTAATAGCTTGATCCATTCAGGAGTAATGCTCCTCAGATCGGAATCGACCACTACGCAGACTTTGACTCCCAAAGCTCTGGCGATCTCGAATATCGCTCTGAAGGAACTACCCTTCCCAGGAATACCCTGATAAACAGTAACTATCTTCTCTACTTCAGGAGAAGTTTTGGTTTCCATAACTACTTCTCTGGTATTATCGGAGGATCCCCCATCGGAATTTATCAATATCGGCCTCATCTCCGGAAAGTATTTTATCATCCCTTCCGCCGCTTGTTTCACCACATAACCGATAGTGCTTTCATTATTGAAGCTGGGGATTCCTACTAGAATATCAGCTTGGCCGATCTCCTCGATTCGTCTCTTAGCCTCATTCGACAATGCGGTTTCGTATCTCACCTCTCTCATTATCTTCCTCCAAATCCTTCTGATTGGTTATACTTCAAGTTTTTCACTAAGGGATTCAAGATATGATTTCCCCCTCACCCTAGCCCTCTCCCACGAGGGGAGAGGGAACATCGAGATGAGCTGATCTCTTCAGTTCCCCCTCCCTTGATGGGAGGGGGTTAGGGGGAGGGTGGTTTAAGGTAGATTCGAGATCTAACAGGGGAAGAATCTTCAATAGTCCTATTAATATTTCAAAAACCAAAATAAAACGATAAGAATGTGGTAACGACTACCTTCTCAAGATAGCCTTCTCCGTATCCTTATCGAAGAAATATATATTTTCTGGCTTCATAGTCCATCTCATCTGACTTCCTGGCGATACCTCCGTCTCAGGGTCGATCCTAGCTATGATCTCATCATCTCCGCTCTGAAGATATAGGTAGGAGGTATGACCTAGCGGCTCGATAAGATTCACCTTGGCGGAGAAAGAAAGATTGGGATCGATCTCTCCTCCAGTGCCACCGACATCTATCAAGTCTTCTGGCCTTATGCCTAGAATAACCTCTTGGTCTTGATACATAGCCAAACTGGCTGATAATCTCTCTGGAGGTCTTAGATCGAAGCCAGAGGTCTTAGAATGCAAACCGTCCCTCCTCATCTCCAAAAGGCACTTCAGGAAGTTCATCGAGGGACTTCCTATAAATCCCGCCACGAACTTATTCACGGGATTATCATATACCTCCTGTGGGGTCCCCACCTGTTGGATAGCCCCATCCTTCATAATCGCCAACCTAGTCGCCATCGTCATCGCCTCGATCTGATCGTGGGTGACATAGATAGTGGTCGCCCCTAATCTCGCCTGTAACTTGCTCAACTCGGCTCTCATATGGACTCTCAACTTAGCATCCAAATTGCTCAACGGCTCATCGAAGAGGAAAGCTTTAGGGTCCTTCACAATCGATCTTCCCACCGCAACCCGTTGCCTCTGACCTCCTGATAGCTCTCTCGGCTTTCTCTCGAGAAGGTTGGCTATATCTAGAATCTCAGTCGCTTCCTTTACTCTCCTCTCTATCTCCTCCTTCGAGAGATCCATCTTTCTTAGAGGAAAGGCTAT
Organism: uncultured bacterium; assembly: GCA_964609495.1. Taxonomy (GTDB): domain Bacteria; phylum CAZSTA01; class CAZSTA01; order CAZSTA01; family CAZSTA01; genus CAZSTA01. The sequence goes on from CAZSTA010000075.1 coordinate 3,276, forward strand.
GTTGTTGAAGACATTCATATGAGGATATAACGCATAGCTTTGAAAGACCATAGTTAGACCTCTCCTCTGAGGTTCTACATAGGTCACCTTTTCCTCTCCGATGTAAATGTCCCCTCTGGTAGGGGACTCCAAACCAGCGATCATCCTCAAAGTAGTGGACTTCCCACATCCCGAAGGACCCACTAAGATGAGGAATTCGCCAGCCTCGATCTCCAACGTAAGATCATCTACCGCTGGCTTATCACTCCCCCTAAAGATCTTCGTTACATGCTCTAATCTAATGGGGTAGGCCATCTCTCTTACTCCTTTACCGCGCCAAAGGTTAGACCCTGCACCATAAATTTCTCTAGATAGAGGAAGAGGATTATAACTGGCACTGCGGTCAATAGGGAGGCGGACATAATCCTTCCCCAGATATAGTGGCGAGTATGGAAGAGTTCGGACAACCCTCTCGGCAGAGTGAATTTTTCGGGGCTATTCAGGAAGACTAGAGCGAAAAGGTATTCGTTCCAAGCGATCATAAAGGCATAGATAAAGACCGCAACTATCGCTGGAGCTGAGAGGGGAAGAACTATCTTCCAGATAACCTCGAGGCGAGAGTAACCGTCCATAATAGCGGCCTCCTCGATCTCCTGGGGAATGCTTCGGAAGTAGTTACCCAACATATAAAGGGAAACAGGAAGGGTGAAGACCAAATAGGTTATGATGAGGATCATTCGGGTATCGATAAGATTGATCCCCGAGATCCTACGAAAGCCGATCACCATCTGAAAGAAGGGAATGACTAGGAGGATACCACCGAACATATATACCAAAAGCACACTCCTTTGGATCAACTCTCGACCGGGATAGCGGAGCCTGGCAAAGCTATAGGCGCCTAAGGTGGCGATCAAGACCGCGAAGCCCGCCGCACAAAGGGATACGATCATACTATTTATGAAGTATCTAATAAATGGAAATATCTCAGGATCTAAGACCCCTAGATAATGCTCAAAAGTTATATTCCTCGGGATAATAGTGGGAGGATATAGAGTAGCGACCCCTTCGGGCTTCAAAGATACCGAGAGCATCATAATAAAGGGGAAAAGACAGATGAAGAGGATGATAATTACCAGGAGGAAAAATAATATTCTGCTTCTTGCTAATCTATCTACCATTTTAACACCTTCCTGACGAATGTAATCACCATAATGACTAGGAATATAACTAGCATAGTGGAGATAGCCGCAGCTTCTCCCATACGAAAGGTTTGAAAAGCTCTAAGATAGGTGTAGATGGGGATGACCTCCACATTACGAGATAGGAGCCAGATCTCATCGAACTTGTTGAAATTCCAAATCCAGCGCAAAACGACCGCCGCTCCGATAACGAAGGTCAATTCGGGTAAGGTTATATAGCGGAACTTAGCCCAAGCACCTGCTCCATCCACCTCCGCGGACTCGTATAGCGATTTTGAGATCGATTGGAGCTTAGCCAAGACCATTAAAAAAGCGAAGGGGAAGTTACGCCAAATATCGAAGAAGATGACCATCGGCAGGGCATATTTAGGCGATTCTACCCAATCGCGAGGGGAATTAAAGATAGGGATCACATCTACGAAGAGGTAATTAACATAGCCATAGACGGGGTGAAAGATATATTGCCAAGCAAAGACCAGGGAGATAAGGGGAGCGACATAGGGCAGGAGGATGATGCCCCGAGCTAACCTCCTCTGGGGAAAGGGATTATTCATCAGTAGGGCTACGATCACTCCCACTACAGTACTTCCTATGACGGTGCATATAGTATAGATCAAAGTGGTCCAAAAAGCTGACCAGAAGGAGGGATCTTCTAGAATCGTGATATAATTAGCAAATCCTATGAAACGAGCCGCTTTCCCTATGCTTACCTTATTAAAGCTGAGATAAATATTATAACCCACTGGATAGAATATTACTAAGGAGAGGAGAAGCACACTAGGGAGAATCAAGATATAGCCCAACCTGGCTTCTTTCTGCTCTATTGTCAACTCCCTCTTTCCCGAGGATATGGTACTCATCACTCACCAACTGCCTTTCTAAACATAGACAAGCGTATTACTAATCCCCACCTACCTCGAAAATCTCAACAGCTTCGCGCATCTTACCGATAATATCAACGTCGAAGGGACAGCGCTCCATACACTCACCGCACTCGGTGCACTCCGAAGCCTTAACTCGAAAACCAGAATATTCTGCCTTCAGTCCCTCGGTGATGCCACCCCGTGCCTGGTCCACATCCCAGATGACCCAACCGATTTCTATGTCCTGCGAACACGGGAGACAGTGATTGCAATAGACACACTGTCCTGCCAAATAGTTGTGGATGTTGGCAATAGCCTGCTTATAATCCTTTTCCTCCTCGGTCGCTTCCAGGTAGTGCAGGGTAGCTCGCAACTCCTCTCCGTTCTTGGCGCCTGGCACCGTAGTAGATACCGGTAGGGAAAGCACGTAAGCAAGACACTGGGCAGGTGTTATTCCTGATGGTTTGCCCTCGGCGAAGAGTAACGTTCCTCCGTGATAAGGTTTCATTGCCACAAGACCCACGTTCTGGTCAACGCAGGCCTGATACAGCGATTTATTTTCCTCCTCAGCGTGTCCAAGCATATTGATCGGAAACATAAGGACATCGATTAACCCGCTATTAACAGCTTTTATGGCTGTCGAAGCAGTATGACCGCTCATTCCGATATAGCCGATGCGTCCCTGTTCCTTGTAGTGCAGCAGGTATTCCAGTGACTCCTGTGCCCATCCATTCCACTGTTCCTCCGTGTCAACCACCCTGAGTATCGCAACCTCAGCATAGTCGTTTACGCGCGCAAGGTCGCCTTCAAAGCGACGCTGGGCCTTTTCCATATCGTTGAGGTAGGCAAACGCCCATTCAACAGCCAGGATGAGCTTGTCCCGATATGGTCTAATCGCCAGAGCGAAATAGTCCCAAAATTTATCACCACTAGGAAGTATATCGATGTAATTGAGGCCCGCGTCAACGGCAGTGCGTATGACATCCTCTATCGTCTCCCTTGACACTTCGAGATGCTCCGTGCCCAATCCTATAACACTGACGTCCAATCCTTCTCTACCCAGTTTGCGGTAATCCATAGCTATGTTCCTCCATTCTAAATAGTACTACATAGCCCCTTATATAGAGAGAGCGGATGTCTATCATCCGCTCTCTAACGCTCACTATTATAGCTTTACTCTTCCCCTGCTCTGGCTACCGTCTTCTCCATCTCCTCTTGAGCCCATTTGGCGACATCTTCAGGGGAAACTCCTTTCTGCGTCATCCTATTTATCGCATCTCCGGTGATGAATTGGGCGGAGATATCTCCAAATACGGGGAAGATCTGCCCGTAGGCGAAGGCGAAGGTCTTGATATTCTCCAATCCAGCGGCGATAGTCTTATAGGTCTCGCCCCAAGCTTGTAGGATCTCATTCCCCAGGAACTCCTGAGAGGTAGCGACCGATTTCAGCATAGGATTGAATCCACCAGGGGCCATATGCATAACCTTGATGTAATTATCCTTTTCCATCAGGGATTTGATGAACTTCTCAGTGGCCTCTATCTCCTTCGAGCTCTTGAAGATTCCATAACCGCTCACCGGCCCGTATGAGGATTTAACCTTATGCTCGATATAAGGGGCGAATCCGGTCTTATTAACTAGATCGGGAACGACAGCTCCTTTGAAACCAGTTACACCTATCCCGATATCATCCATAATGAAGGTGGAGTAGAACATCATCGCCAAAGTTCCGTTCAGATATAGGTCTCGCGCGTCTCGCCAAGTGGTGGGGCCGGGAGGGGTGAATTTATCGATCTCATTATAGAAGGTGAGAGCCTCTATCATCTGGGGAGTATCGAAGGTGACGTTCCCCTCCTTATCGAAGAGAAGAGCCTCGTTGGAAAGGGCGAATTGGGTGAAGACTTGCTCGGCATAGACATCCTTATCCGTTCCGATGACAATCCCATACACCCTGTTGGGAGCATCGTTAAACTTCTCGGCAGCCGCCTTTATATCCTCCCAAGCGAGAGGAGCCACCAGTCCAGCCTCGGCGAACCAATCCTTTCTATACCAGATACCTTGCACCCAACCAGTGTAAGGTACTCCATATAACTCCCCTGCAGGACCGGTCAGATAATTTAAGCCACCCTTATAGAAATCATCTCTTCCCAGATCAGCCACTATAGATTCTGCCGCCTCTGTGCTTAAAAGCCCAGCTCCTCCGTAACGAAGGACCATCTCCTGGGAGAGGGAGGCTATATCAGGGAATACTCCCGCGGCCTCAGCGGTTGTCAGGCGGATCCGCATATCGTTCTCCTCTATAGGAACTTGCTTGACCTTGATATCGGGGTTCTCTGCCTCGAACTTCTCGATCAGGCTGGCGAAGGTCTCGACTCGATTCTGTTCAACCTCGCTGTGCCAGAATTCGAGATCGATTGCACTAGCATTTGCCGCTAGTAGAAGGAACAGGACAAGAATTGAAATTATACTGATTCTTTTCATTGTATTATCATCTCCTTATTGAATTTTAGGAAGTTATAATTTGCCTTCCGAATTTACGAGTCTCTGAAAGATATCACCTCCCGATCTTATCTCTCCTATATCTAATTATAGCAAACCTGTCCACCTTTGTCAAATTTTTCGACCCCGACGTAAGCATGTAGAATATTGTGCTAGCGGTTTGAACTCCCTTAAATCACCCTCCCCTAACCCCTCCCGTCAAGGGAGGGGGAAATAAAGAGAGCAATCTTATCTTAGTGTTCCCTCTCCCCTCGTGGGAGAGGGATAGGGTGAGGAGGAGAATCATATTCCCCAGCACAAAGTTTTACATGCTTCGGACCCCGATGTTCATAATTCCTCTATTTGTTATATAATTATCTAGCCTTATAAAATATCCGCCAAAGGAAAATATTTTGACAAGTTAGTCTCTTTTTGTTACAATATATTATGATGAGAAAAGCTATCAGAATCGTATTCGGGTGGGGTATATTAACCATCAAGTAAGAGAGTTTCCCTCCTCGATTTAGAGGGTTCACTTATGGATCTCCAAGAGAAATTGGAATTAATCCCTTCTAAGCCTGGCGTTTACTTGATGAAGGATAGTAGGGGAAAGATATTATATATAGGTAGGTCGGTTTCGCTATCTCATAGAGTTCGCTCATATTTTTCACCGCATAATACAGGTAAGGTAAAGAGGCTAGTATCCAGAATAGCGGATATCGAATTTATAGTTACTGACTCTGAGGTCGAGGCTATCATCCTTGAGGCTAATCTTATAAAGGAGAATCAGCCTCGCTATAATGTCCTATTAAAGGACGATAAATCCTATCCCTATATTAAACTGACGGTGAAAGACCTCTTCCCCCAAGCTTTTCTAACCAGATCTCCCAAGGAAGATGGATCTAAATATTATGGCCCTTATACTAACGTTCGTGCGGCTAGAGAAACTTTGAGGTTGCTTCATAAACTATTTCCTCTGCGCCATTGCCAGAAGAAATTAAATGGCACGGAGAGGATGAAGCCCTGCCTCAACTATTATATAAAACGTTGTCTGGGACCCTGCACCGGGGAGATCAGCCCTGATGAATATCAGGAGATGGTCAAGGAAGTTGGGCTCTTCTTAGATGGGAAACGGGAGAAGTTGATTAAGAAACTCAGAAAGAGAATGATGAAAGCGGCGGAGGATTACGAATTTGAACGAGCGGCAGTTCTAAGGGATCGGATTCGAGATATAGAGAGGATATCGCAGGAGCAGAAGCTGGCTTCCTTCTCCAAAGATGATCAGGATATTATAGCGAAAGCTGAGGAGGGGAATGAAGCTTGCGTGATGAACTTCTTCATCAGAGAGGGAAGGATGATCGGAAAGGAACATTTCTTCTTGACCGGAGTCGAGGAGGAGGCTGAAGGAGAGATATTAACCTCCTTCTTGAAGCAATATTACCTTCACTCCTCCTATATCCCCTCGGAGATAATCATCGAGCATGAGATCGAGGATAAGGAAGCAATTGAAAAATGGCTCTCGACGAAGCGAGGAAAGAAGGTCAAGATCTCAGTGCCTAAAAGAGGTAAGAAACTGAAATTAGTGGAGATGGTGAAGAGAAACGCCCAGATAACTTTTGATAGCTCTCAACAGAAAAAACGAGTGCTTGAGGAGGCTATAGCACTGCTTAAGGATCAGTTGGGAATAGACAGAGAGCCTCATCTGATAGAGGCTTTTGATATCTCCAATATTCAGGGGAGACAGGCAGTTGGCTCTATGGTTGTATTCGAGGAGGGAGTTCCTAAGAAATCGGCTTATCGCCGCTTCAAGATCAGGACAGTCGAGGGAGTCGATGATTATGCGATGATGAGAGAGGTGATCGAAAGGCGGTATCGGCGTCTGCTCAAGGGGGAAGAGGAACCAGATCTTATACTGATCGACGGCGGGAAAGGGCAGTTGAGCGCGGCTCGAGAGATTTTGACTAAGCTAGAGCTAGCTTATCTACCGACTATCGGCTTGGCCAAGAAAGAGGAACATATATTTATATCCGCTAAGGAAGAGCCGATCATTCTCCCCCGAAGTTCCCAAGCTCTCCATCTGCTCCAACGGGTTAGGGATGAGGCTCATCGCTTTGCTCTGAGTTATCATCGCAAGCTTCGGACTAAGAGCGAAAGGGGATCGATCTTCGAGAACATCCCTGGAATAGGTGAGAAACGGAGAAGGATGTTGCTCGATCATTTCGGAAGCTTGGAGAAGATAAGAGAAGCAACGGTTGAGGAGTTGAAAAAAGTCCCTGGCATCAGCGAAAAGCTAGCGGGCAATATAAGGCAGGAACTAGATAAGTTGAGAAAGTAGCGCTCTTTAATTTTTCAGAAGCCCAATCTTATTTATTTTGGCTCTCTAAACCTTTAAAGCCCCTTGTATTTTACCCTAAAATTTGTTATACTAATAAGGGAATTGTAATGTAGTGATATATCACTTAAAAGCCCAACTTTGACGGATAGGAAAATTGATCGAAGCTGGGAGACCTCAAGCACCTGCGTTTAAGTTGAATAGCCTGTAAAGGTTATTTTTAGTAAAGGTGATACTGTAGTTAACAGGAGCGATAAGGGGGTTTTTTGACAAATAGAGGAAGAGCATCAAATCTGCAGTAATTATTCAAGTATAACTTAACTATCAGACTTGAGCTTTCTAAGAGGAGGATATATCTGATATGAATAGTAGCAGACGCTTTGTTGTAATCTTCGTTCTTTTGATATTAAATATCGTTTTTTTGCTGAATAAGGTAGAAGCGCTAGGACCTCAAGAGCGAGCAGATCGTTCCTTTGAATTCGCCCAGGGCCTCCTCAAGAGGGAGATGTATGAGGAGGCTATTAAGGTCTTTCAAACTATATTGGATTCCTATCCTGAAAGTGATAAGACTGATGATGCGCAGTTCTGGTTAGGAGAGTGTTATTATCACCTGGGTGAGTTTGAGGAAGCTATCGATGCTTATAGGAAAGTTATTCAGAATTATCCAACTAGTGAGCATCTCGACTATGCTCACTACTCTATGGGGTGGAGCTACTATCGCCTGGACGATATCGCCTCCGCTAGAAGGGAGTTCAAGAATGTTCTCGAATTTCAGGATAGCACCTTATTAGCTGAGGCGATATTTATGTTAGGAGAATCCTACTACAATGAAGGCGATTATGAGCAAGCCGCCAAGGAGTATAGAAAACTTGTCGATACCTATCCCGAGTCCAAAAGAGAAGAGGATGCATTATTTATGCTGGCGGAGAGTTATTATGCCCAAAAGGACTACCAATCTGCTATATACTCCTATCAAGATTTTATACAATCATATCCTCAGGGCAGATATGCTGATGATGCTCAATTCGGATTAGGTTGGTGTTACTACAATTTAGGGGATTATTCCCAAGCAATTCGAGAATATAAGAAAGTAATAGATAATTATCCCGATAGCGAGTTTGAGGAGGAGTCACGTTATAAGATAGCTTGGGGCTTCTATCAGATGAAGGATTATGAACAATCGGCTCTAATGTTTAGGCAATTAACAAAGGATTACCCCGAGGGAAAATTAGCGGCGGAATCCCAATTTCTAGCTGGGGAATCGAGCTTCAAGGCTGGCGATTATGACCAGGCGATCCAAGATTATCAACAGGTCCTTTATGTATATCCCGATAGCCAATATGTCGATGACGCCCTGTATGGGATCGGTTGGTCATACTTCAAGCAGAGCAATTATGAAAGCGCCAGCGAAGCTTTCTCGCAGTTAGCTATGGATATAAATAGCGATCTGGCGCCAGAGGCTCAATATAGAGTGGCGGAGTGTGGCTATAATCTGAAGGATTATCCCCGCGCTCGGGAGGAATACGAGAGGTTAAAGATGAATTATCCCGAGAGCAAATTCGTGGTTGATGCTCAATATTGGATCGGCTGGACGTATTATAGAGAAGGTGATTACGAGCGAGCTATCGCCGAATATACGAGGCTGATGAACGAGTATCCGACAAGCGATCTAGTTGACGACGCTCAATATTGGATCGGCTGGTGTTACTATCGGAGGGAGGATTTCTCCCAAGCGGTGGAGGAATTCCAGAAGGTGGTAGATTATCCGGGAAGCGATGTTGCCGCCGAGGCCCAATATATGATCGCGGAGAGTTATTATAATCAGAGGGAATATGAGCAAGCGATAGCTGAATATACAAAGGTTATCAGGCTCTATCCGACTAGCGATCTGGTTGATGATGCTCAATATGGACTTGGTTGGTCATACTTCGTGCAGGGACAATATTATCAAGCGATAGTGGAATTCAGGAGGATAGTCGATGAATATTCCGATAGTGATTGGGTGGTCGATTCCCTATATCGTATCGGTGATAGTTTCTTTAAGCAAGATGATTACCTCCAGGCTATAGAGCAATTCCGTCAGATCTTAAAGGAACATCCGGAACATAGTATAGCTAGCGATGCGCAATATAAGTTGGGAGAGAGTTATTACAAACTTAAGCAGTATGGTAAGGCTTGTGAAGAGCTTGAACGTTTACACAGTGGCTATCCTCAGAGCCTTCAGGTGGATGATGCCTTATATCTATTGGGGGAATCGAACCGCCAGTTGGGCGAGTGGGATAAAGCTTTAGACTATTATAGGGAGTTATTAAGTGTTCATTCGACAAGCGATCTGGCAGACGAAGCTCATCTAGGAATAGGTCGTTGTTACTTCGAGCAGGGAGATTATCGCCGAGCCTCCCAGGAATTTCAGTGGGCGGTTGATAACTCCGATGATAATGAAGTTATAGCCACTGCTCAATACCTGGTCGGGGAGGCCTCTCTCGCTATGGGTGAGTATGAACAAGCGATCATTGATTATCTGAAAGTGGTTATCCTCTATCCCGAGAGCGAGTTCGCTTGTCTGGCTCAATTTAAAGTTGGAGAGAGCTATGAATTGCTTAATGACCCCCAAGAGGCTCAAAAGGCTTACGAAGAGATAATCTTAAGCTTTCCGGAGTGCGAGTTAGTTGATAAGGCTAAAGAAAAGATCGATCTGCTCTCGAGCCAAGAGTAAGTAAAGGCAAAAGTTTCCTTTAGAGGCTAAAAATAAAATAGGAAGGTGGGAGGATTCCTCCCCTATATATAGTGAAGAGATTATGCTTGGTTTTGGCAGTGGGAATTATAATATTTACCTCCGATATCACTTCGGCAATAGATAATATAGGAGGGGTAGAGGAGAGGGAGGAGAAGATACCGGTCTTCGAATTGGGGGAGATCGTGATCAGCGGCGAGGATGTATCGAAGACAACTCCTTTGATCGAGAGAAGAGAGCCGGAGATCAAAGATAGCATCCCTTATAGGAAGAAAAGTGAGACCTCTTTCGAGAAATTTCCCCCTGATTTCGTTCTCTTCCGAGAGGAGTTTTGGAAGACTCTAAGCTTTTCTCAATTGCGTTATGCCCCAATCCCTCTAGCTTCTGACTTTATGATCTCTTATGGAACTTATAGCCACTTGGAATATAAATTGAGTCCCACGGTGGGAATGGATGAGAGCGAAGGCAAGCTATGGTTTATTGCGGCTGGAGATATATCGGGTGGACATCGGGAGAATAGCTGGAATAGTTGGGGGGATTACTCAGGGAAGATGAGCTTCGCCTTTGGTCCTGGATTCGCCCTTAGTCTGACAGGTAAGTATTTCACAAGAAATCTAGGTCTGCCCGGAACTGAGAGCCATCCCACTCCCAAAGCCGAGGAAAACGATAGATTCGCCTACTATGATTTGGCAACCAAGATAGTCGTTACTCCCAACAGCGAATTGGTCCTTAGAGCTTGGGGATATTCTCTTAATTCTCATCAGAAGGATCCCGATACTCCCCTCGAGGATAGCTACGATCTCAGCTTATTCGGAGGGGAATTGGAATATTCGATAGTATTTGCCCCTGATAGTTACTGGACCGCAGAGGCCCAAGTCTTCCAAGATGAGTTATCCCGTCCGATATCAAATGGGGAAATGGGAACCCTTACTCAGGAGAATGAGAAATACACTAACACCTCTATTTTCTTAGAGGGTAATATTAATTTAGGTGATAAATTGAGGACCACCGTAGATCTTGGGGCTGATATCCACTCCGAGTGGGGAACTAAATTGAGTCCTTACGGGACGATATTCTACGGGGAGAAAGAGGGAGAGACCTTTATAGTTTCTGTAGGGAGGATTTTCTATTTCCCAACTTTCTCAGATATATATACCCCTTGGGAATATTCCACTGCTGAACCTCCCTTTAATCCCCAGACAAGTATCTTTGCGGAAGCTGGAATTCGATATGCTTTCTCCGAGAGGGTTAGAGCCTGCGGAACTTTCTTTCGGCAAGAGATAGATAATCTCTTCTATTGGGCGGAGGATGAAGGAGACAAAAAGTGGAAACTCTATAGAGCGGATAATGCGACCTTATCTGGTCTTAAGCTAAAATTGGATAGCAAATTGGGTCGTGATCTCTTCAGCTCAGTTCGATATATCCTCACTACCTCCTCGATCACTGATAAGGATGGGAGTGGGCAGTTACCTTATCAACCCACCCATAATTTAGAGTTTACACTTTATTATCTTTCCATAAGCGGGTGGAAGTGGCAACTGGAAGGCAACTATCGAGGTGGAGAAGTTGCCAAAGATGGGAACTCTTTGGAGGGATATTTCTTATTAAATAGTAGGGCATTTATCCCCGTAACTGATAAAGCCAATATATTTCTAGCGGTGGACAATATAACGAATGCGGACTACCAAATTCCTAAGGGATATCCAGCGGAAGGGACCTCTTTTACCGCAGGCGCTACCTACTGGTATTGATAATTTTCAGATATAAATTATTGAGGGAGTAAAGGAAACTTTTTTACCTTGAGTTTTATTGGAAGCAAAAGTTTCCTTTAAAGGGGGGGCGGAAACTCGATGGGAGTAGATAAGAGAGTGGTGTGGATATGGATTCTGATACTTATTGCTTCTCTTGCTTTAGCCTACGTTCTAAGATCAGTAGAGGTCTTTCGAAGAGGCGGGCTACTAATGTGGCCTATATTAGCCTGCTCGATAATAGCTTTGACTGTCTTCATAGGCAGAGCTTGGGATCTATGGAAGGCTAAAAGTAACACTCAGAAATTTATGGTCCAAATGGAGAGCATCTTAGAGAAGAAGCAGATAGACTATGCCATCTATAGCTGTGAAAAGACTCCTAGTCCAGTAGCCAGAGTTCTATGGGCGGGTCTTCAAAAGTATGGGCAGGATAAGGAAGAGATAAAAGAGGCAATCGAGGAAGCCAGCACCAGGGAGATTCCTCAGTTAGAGAGGGGATTAAGACTTATGGCAATCATAGCCTATATCTCTCCCCTCCTAGGATTATTAGGGACAGTTCTAGGGATGATCGAATCCTTCGGAGTGGTTCAGGCAGGAGGCATTGGTCAACCGCGCCTCTTGGCGGGAGGTATTTCTCAGGCCTTGATAACTACTGCGTCAGGATTGATAGTTGCTATCCCCACTCTCGTAGCTCATTATTATTTAGAGACTCAGGTAGATAGTTTGATAAATGAGATGGAGGAGATCTCTACGGAGTTAATAGACACTATATCCACTTGATAAATAGTAAGATTGATAAGAAAGGAAACCTTTGCTAAGCATGTAGAATATCGTGCTAGCAGATTTGAATTTCCTTAAATCACCCCCCTATCCCCCATCAAAGGGGGAGAAGATAAAAAGGACATCAAAAGAGGGGGAGATAAGAAGGAGTCCGTCAAGGGAGGGAGAACTAAAGAGATCGAGCTTATTGCGATGTTCCCTCTCCCCTCGTGGGAGAGGGATAGGGTGAGGGGGAGAATCATATT
>CAZSTA010000076.1:0-15319 GCA_964609495.1 uncultured bacterium
ATAGAAAAGCTCGTTTCCTTAATCGTAAGCGTAAAGAAGGATGGTTACCTCCATCGTTGCAGGCCAGAGTAGATCAGACTATCAATTTAGTTAAGAAGTTATTAAAGCTACTACCAATTAAGGAGATAAGCACAGAGCATGCTAAATTCGATACTCAACTTATGGAGAATCCTGAGATCAAAGGGATAGAATATCAGCAGGGGGAGCTTTTTGGTTATGAAGTCAGGGAATACCTATTAGAAAAGTGGGGTAGAAGATGTGCTTATTGTGGAAGGGAAAATGTTCCTCTTGAGGTAGATCATATAATTTCCAAAAGCCGAGGGGGGACAGATAGAATAAGTAATCTAACAATAGCTTGTAAAGAGTGTAATAGGGAGAAAGGGGACAGGACAGCAGCAGAGTTTGGGTATCCTGAGATACAAAGTTTGGCTAAGAAGCCTCTTAGAGATGTTGCGATGATGAATGCTACCAGGTGGAGACTTTATGAGGAGCTTTGTTCGTTAGGGTATAGAGTGGAATGTTCGACTGGTGGGAGGACAAAGAAACAAAGGATAGAAAGGGGATTTCCTAAGACTCACTATTATGATGCTGTGTGTGTTGGTAATATACCAGATAAGATTGATATTAAAACCACTTTTCTCTGTATATGGAAGGAGATAGGGAGAGGGCATAGAAGAATTGCTAATATAGGTAGATATGGTTTCCCGAGATCTCATAGGGATAGAAGAAAGTTTCACTTCGGGTTTCAAACTGGGGATCAAGTTTTAGCGATTGTACCAAAAGGTAAATATGAGGGTATATGGAAAGGAAGAGTAGCTGTTAGAAAGAGTGGTTATTTTGATCTAAAAGATACTGATGGAAAAAGAATTATTCAAGGTATATCTTGGAAATATATGAGATTAATTCAGAGGATTAATGGTTGGCAGATTCATTATCTTCACATTCCTCCCACGACTAAAGATCGTGGGCTTCCTGTGGGGAGATCGTGATAAAATGATAGGCGAAATAAGTGCTTTGATTAGTGCTCTTTGTTGGGCTTCCTCCAGCGTGATGTTGAAGTCGCAAACCAGTAGAGTTAATCCTATATCAATAAATATTCTGCGATGTATCTCGGCTTTAGGTTTTTTGATTCTCTTCCTAACCATTTCAGGAAAACTACAATTAGTGAACGAGTTCTCGCTCTATTCGATCATAGGATTGACGTTCTCCGCTTCATTCGGTTTAGGATTGGGCGATACTCTTAATCTGAGAAGTATGGGGATGATTGGCGTATCGAGAGCTTTTCCCATAACGAGCATCTATCCCATTTTCACCATAATCATAGCTTTTCTCTTCTTAGATGAAAATCTGACTTGGTCTATACTTCTCGGCTCTCTCTTAATTTTAGGAGGGGTATATTTGATAGCCAGCCCTTCAAGGAGAAAGCTCTCGATAGATGAGATTGAGCCAGCAACATTAAAGAGGGGAATATTAATGGCTTTAGGGGCAGCTCTCTTCTGGTCCTTATCTGTGACAATATTAAAGATATTTATGGAGAATCTCGATCCACTTGTAACTAATATCGTCAGACTTCCCGCAATTATTCTGCTTCTCTGGATTTTTTATCCCCAACGAAGTGAGGTATTTCGGATAAGGCGATATAACCGAAATTCTCTCCTTATTATCGCGGTAGGAGGGATAATAGGTATGGGGATCGGTGGGATATTATTTCTGATTGGGATTAAGAACGCAGGCGCGGCTAAAACCACAGTTTTGACTTCCCTTTCCCCATTTTTTGCAGTTATCTTCTCCTTGCTTTTCCTTAAGGAGAAGGTAACCCTAAGGATAATTGTCGGCTCTATACTATCGATAATAGGAGTGTGGTTTGTGGTGTGATCTACACAGGAAGGTGATTTCGTAAGCATGTAGAATATTGTGCTAGCGGTTTGAACTCCCTTAAATCACCCTCCCCTAACCCCTCCCGTCAAGGGAGGGGTAAATAAAGAGAGCAATCTTATCTGGATGTTCCCTCTCCCCTCGTGGGAGAGGGATAGGGTGAGGGGGAGAATCACATTCCCCAGGACAAAGTTTACATGCTTGGGGTGATTTCTCATTCGCTTGACAAAAGATCACAATATGATAAAATTATGTTATATTAGGAGAAGGGAATGAACCAACCCCCATTGACTTACGAGCAGTTGACAGAAAGATTCGTTGCATGGGCTGAAGATCGTGCTGATATTCGAGCAGCAATCGTTGTAGGATCTCGGGCTCGGGTTGATCACCCTGTAGATGAATGGTCAGACCTGGATATGTTGATTTTCGCCACCAATCCAGAATACTATCTATTAAGAACTGATTGGCTGGAAAACATTGGTAATATTTGGATCACCATAATTGGTAGAACTGAGGGAGGTGATCCAGAGCGTCTCGTCTTGTTCGAGGGTGGATTCCAAGTTGATTTCGTTATTCTCTCAAACGATATTTTGCCTCGACTTGTGCATGCTGAATCAGTTCCAGATGTCATCAGACGAGGGACGCGCGTTCTTCTCGATAAGGATGGACTGGTCGCTCAAATGATTCCATCATCTCTTGAGCCTCCATCCCTTCATCCGCCGACTCAAGACGAATTCATACAGGTTATTAACAGCTTTTGGTTTATCGCCGTGTGTACGGCGAAGCAATTACGGCGTGGTGAGCTATGGATGATCAAATTATTACACGATGCCAAGATGAAGGGTTTGTTGCTTCGGATGATGGAATGGCACGCTCGCGCTATAAACGGATGGAATTATGATACGTGGCATATGGGACGTTTTCTTAGAGAATGGGCAGATCCTCGCGCCCTGGAAGATCTACGCGGCACATTTGCCCACTTTGACGAGGATGACAGTTGGAGTGCACTCTTGGCGACAATGGATTTATTTCGTTGGTTGGCTATCGAAACATCGGAGAAGTTGAGCTATCAATACCCAGCTCTTTCTGATGAGCGGGCAACTGGATTAGTAAGGAAATTTTTTTCGAGTAGGAACTTAAATTCACTCTAAGAGGTATCACAGATGGATGAAAAACTAGCGATAAAGGGAGGAACTCCAGCGGTGCAGAGACCTTTCCCTCCGATGTTTCCCGGAGGGATGGAGATCGGCGCCGAGGAGGAGAGAGCGGTGATCGAGGTTCTTAGATCTAAGCGCCTTTTTCGTTACTATGGACCTTTAGAAACACCCTCTAAGGTAGCGGAATTTGAGGAGAAGTTCGCTGAACGCGTGGGCGTTAAGTATGCTTTGGGAGTGACTTCAGGAACAGCCGCCCTCATCGCGGGTCTCGTCGGAATCGGAATTGGCCCTGGAGATGAGGTGATAGTTCCCGCCTATACCTTCATCGCCTCCGCAACTGCTATTCTCGCGGTCAATGCTATTCCGGTGATCGTAGAGGTGGATGACTCTTTGACCCTCGATCCCGAAGCCTTCGAGGCGGCTATCACTCCGCAGACTAAAGCGGTTATGCCAGTTCATATGCGAGGTATTCCTGCCCAGATGGACAAAATTATGGATATCGCTCGCAAGCATAACCTCAAGGTAATTGAAGATGTTGCCCAGTCCGATGGGGGAAGCTTCCGGGGGAGGAGGTTAGGCTCTATAGGAGATGTGGGAGGATTCAGCCTCCAATACCATAAGATCATCACTACTGGTGAAGGGGGAATAGTCACCACCGATGATGAGGAGGTTATGAACAGAGCCAGGCAATATCATGATGATGCTTGTGCTTTTAGGGAAACTGGAGAGATGAGCTTAATTCCCATTCCCGGGGTAAATTATCGGATGAACGAGATATCAGGAGCGCTAGGTCTAGTTCAGTTGAAGAAGCTCGATGGTCTATTGGCAAAGATGTGGAGCTATAAGGCTAAGATCAAAGAGGCGACAAGGGAGTTCTTGGGTATCCAGTTCAGAAGAATCCCTGATGAAGATGGAGATACTGGAATCTGTTTGATGTTCTTCCTTCCTACGGTTGAGAAGGCTAAGGAGATCGCTACCGCACTTAGAGCGGAGGGAGTAATCGCTGGAACTTGGTATAGCAAGGATGTTCCCGACTGGCATGTATATGCTCACTGGAAACATATCCTCCAGAAGAAAGCCACTAACAGAGTTGGCTGCCCTTATACCTGTCCTTATTACAAGGGTTCGGTGGAATATTCAGAGGACATGTGTCCAAAGACGCTCGACTATCTCGGCAGAGTAATTCATATGAATATCAGTCCTATGCTCACTAAGGAGGATGTAGAACAGATTATATATGGTATGAGGAAAGTTTTTAAAGCTTTATTATAGCGAGGAGGTTTGAATGGTGGATGATAAGAGGATACCAACGCTTCTGATCGGTTATGACGTAGAGAGTCCAGAACCAGATATAACCCGTGCTTTTTTGAAGAAGCTTCTTGAAGTCCATACTAAATATGATGTTCCTTGGACGATGTTTGTAGTAGGAAGAACTTTGGAGGGATCTGTTGATGCTTTTAAGGAGGTAGCCGAATCTCCCCTAGCCGATATCCAACAACATACTTATTCTCATATGCTATTGAAGACAGTGGTGATAGAGAATGAGGACGGGGTCAACATCTTTCGTAGTGGAACTTTGGAACAGATCGAGGAGGAGGTTAGGAAGACTAACGAACTTTTGAAGCTTCACTTGAATATCGATTGTATAGGACTCACCGGTCCTTATTGCTATTACCGGGGATTGGCAGATCGACTCGATATATTGGAGATCCTTCACCAAAATGGGATTCGTTTCACTCGCACTTATGGGCGAAATGAACACGATTGGCAACCGGTATCGTTCGATATCCAGCCCTTCTACTATGAACCTCAAGGATTTCCCGATATATTGGAATTTCCGATCCAGGGCTGGCAAGATGTGAGCTGGCGAGAGAAATATGGCTGGGATAAGATAGACGAATACATAGCTTCTCTCAAAGATAATATCGATTATGTGGTTGAGAAAAAATTGACTTATTCCTACGCTACCCATGACTGGAGTAGCATAAGGAATAATCCCGATATGGATATCATCAGAGCGCTGATCGAGTATGCCCAAGAGAGAGGAGTAAGAATAACGAGTTATAAGGAGTATTATGAGGAGATGGAGAGTAGGAGAAATAGCTTGATGGATATCTGAGAAAGGAGGATCGTTATGATTGATAATTTTGGAGAAACCGAGGATGTTAAAATAATCACCTTAATCGATAATTACACTAATCTCATCTTAGAATCGAAAGGTGAGGTAAAGCGATTAGAGGAAGATTTCGATCCTCCTCTAGCAGAGCATGGGCTATCGATCTATATACAACTGAAATCGGAATCTCAGACTGTATTACTTGATACCGGGGTTACCAAGGTATCCCTACTGTATAATATGAAGGCTTTCAAACTGGATCCTAGGGATATAGACAAATTGGTGATCAGTCATGGACATTTCGATCACACCGCCTCCGTAGTTGAGGTTATAAGAGCCTCGGGTAAGAGGATGCCAGTGGTAGTTCATCCCCACGTCTTCTTGGAGAGATGGTTTATCTCCTCCGATGGCAGGAAAGCAGGGCCCCAAATTGTCGAAAGAGAAGAATGGGAGGAGGTTGGAGCGGAGATCGTAGAGATCGAAAAACCGTATCAACTAACCTCGGGATGTTGGGCAACTGGTCCCGTTCCCAGGACGAATGACTTTGAATTAGGTATTCCCACGGCATACTATCGAGATAATGGCGAGTTCAAGCACGATCCGATAACTGACGATCAATCCATAGTGGTGAATATCAAAGGTAAGGGATTAGTGATAATTTCAGGTTGTGCGCATGCTGGAATTATCAATACCGTAAATTACGCTCGCGAGATTAGTGGAGTTGAAAAAGTGCATACTGTTATCGGCGGTTTTCACCTAACAGGAGCATCTGAAGAGAAAATAGAAAGAACAATCAAGGAGATGAAAGCCTTCAAGCCTAAACTCGTTATTCCCATGCATTGCACTGGCTTCTCTGCCACAAGGGAATTTGCTGAGGAGATGCCCTCTCAATTCGTCTTGAACGCAGTGGGGACTTCCATCCACTTTTAAAGAAAGATTAGAGGTGTTAATATGAACTCAAGAGATAGATTTTTAAATTCTTTAAAACGAGAGAAAGTTGATAGAATCTCCGTGGGAAATGCGGTATCGATCGCTACTTTGGATATGATGGATGCTACGGGTTATTACTTTCCCGAGGTCCACTTAGACGCGGAGAAGATGGTAGGTCTGGCTAGAGCTGGATATGAGCTTCTAGGCTATGACACGATAGCTCCGATCTTCAGTGTTCAACAAGAGGCTGAAGCGCTGGGATGCAAAGTAGATTGGGGAACTATAGATATGATGCCCGATGTTAAGGGACATCTTTGCAAAGAACCAGAGGACATAGTTATTCCCAAGGATTTCCTAGATAAACGCTCCACCAGAGTTGTCCTAGACGCTTTGAGATTATTGAAGAATATATTTGATGATGAGGTAGCAATCGTGGGAAAGGTCTTTGGTCCTTGGACATTAGGATATCATCTCTTCGGAGTGGAGGAGTTCTTGATATCAACCATCTTAGCAGAAGATAAGGTGCGAAAGATATTGAGCATACTGAAGGAGGTTACAGTGATCTTCGCCAAAGCTCAGATCGAAGCCGGAGCCGATGTCCTCACCTTAGCCGATCATGCTACTGGAGATCTATGTAGTCCTATGGCCTATAGAGATTTCTTAATGGACGTCCATAAGGAGTTGAAGGAAAGGATCTCGGTCCCTATAATCCTTCATATCTGCGGAGATACAGCCGATCGCATGGGATATATTGCCCAGACCGGTATTGACTGCTTTCATTTCGAGTCTAAAGTCGATCCTTTCGTCGCTAAGGAGATAGTTGATGATAGGATCATACTGATGGGAAACATTAATAATCCGGAGACGTTGCTGTTTGGAACTGTCGAGGATGTCAAAGAGGAGACTAGAAGGGTTATGAGCGCGGGGATAGAGATATTAGCCCCTGAATGTGCAGTGCCTCTTCAGACTCCTATGAGGAATCTTAAAGCTATAGTAGATGCAGTTGAAGATTCTCAATTCTAATTCCTCATTTTTAATGCGCTACTCGGGATTATATCAACCGATATTTGAATAAGCTATGAATTTAATAACAAATCTCTCTTGCATTTTAACTAATTATATGATATAATCTCTTTTGACTGATACACCCGAAGAGATTGTAATAAGAAAGGCGGCGAGGATATGGGACTAGTTAATATGAACGATGTTCTAATTCAGGCCGATAGGGAGAGATATGCTGTTGGCGCCTTTAATGTTATCAATTTAGAATTTCTGGAGGCGATATTGGATGCGGCTATAGCTAAGAAATCTCCAGTGGTACTGAGCGTAGCCGAAGTTCACTTCAAATACGTCACTTTGGATAATATAGCCCCTCTTATCTCGGAGCTAGCCCAGAGAGCTCCTGTTCCGGTAGTTATACACCTAGATCATGGGGAGAGCTTCGAGACCGTTATGAGAGCTATTAGATGCGGATTCACTTCGGTTATGTTCGATGGCTCGACACTTCCTTTCGAGGAGAACATCGCTAAGACCAGGGAGGTAGTGAAAGCTGCTCACGCTTGCGGAGTGTCTGTCGAGGCGGAGCTAGGCCAAGTCATGGGTTCTGAAGGAGGGACGGGAGGTTATACCGGCGCGGTCGATGTCTCAGCTTTCACGAGACCCGAAGATGCCGCGGAGTTCGTAGCTAGGACCAAGGTCGATAACCTAGCGGTAGCTATAGGTTCGGCTCACGGTAGATATTCCCAACCGCCTAAGCTAGATTTCGATCGTCTGACGGCGATAAAGAGAGCCACTGGGATCCCTTTATCCTTGCATGGAGGAACAGGCATTGCCCCGCAGGATTTCAAAACAGCGATTCAACTCGGAATAACTAAAGTTAATATCTATACCGCTATGGCTCAAAGAGCTACCGAGATCGTGAGGGAGAGATTGGAGGCAGATCCTGAGACTGTGAACCTGCCCGGGGTCCTTAAATATGCCAAGGGAGGAGTTACCGAAGTAGTTATGGAGCATATGGATATCTTCGGCAGTAGTGGGATATGCGATGCTCATAATGCCCTCTGCGCTGTTTGTAACTCCTGTGATAATTGTAAGATACCTGCTGAGAAGACTGGTGCTCCCACCCTGCAAGGTATGGATCAAGAGGAGATGATTCGGCTTATAACTCAGATAGTAACTGGAGTTTTAAGGGAAATCGGTTGAGAAAACTTTAAGAATTTGGTGAAATAAACTAGGAGGTGAATTTGATGGCCGGAGAGGCATTGGGAATGATCGAAACTAAGGGATTCGTGGGAATGGTCGAGGCTTCTGATGCTATGGTCAAAGCAGCAAAGGTGCGTCTGGTAAGATATGAGAAGACCGGGGGTGGATATGTAACTGCTATCGTTAGAGGAGATGTGGGAGCGGTTAAGGCGGCAGTTGAGGCTGGAGCTGCGGCTGCTAAAAGGGTCGGAGAGCTAGTATCAGTTCACGTAATTCCCAGTCCTCACTCTGATGTGGATGAAATAATCTTAAGCCAAAGAAAGCCGATCAAGGTTGGAGGAGAGGATTAACAGCTTAACTTCGGAGATTGGCCATCGCTTAGCTATGAGAGCGACAAGCCGATCACTAAGATCATATCGCAGGATTTAAGGATCGTTCTGTCGAATTACGGCTTATTCCTTAAATCCTGTCGAATCCTTAGAAGGAGGAGATTATGGCAGATTACAGGGAAGCCTTAGGTATGATTGAAACTAGAGGCTTTATAGCTATGGTTGAAGCTTCTGACGCTATGGTTAAGGCAGCAAATGTTAAGTTAGTTCGATACGAGAAGATCGGTGGAGGGTATATAACTGCCATTGTCAGAGGAGATGTCGCCGCAGTCCGATCGGCTATTGATGCCGGTAGTGCGGCTGCCAGCAGAGTCGGAGAGGTGATATCTGTTCACGTAATTCCACGTCCTCATACCGATGTTGATAGTGTCCTTCCTGTCAGCTTGGAGGCTGCTGAAGAAGAATAAGCTTTTATCCCCTTTAGGGTAGGGTGAAACTTTATGGATCTATGTAGGGTAGTAGGGACTATCGTCGCTACGAATAAGGATAAAGGGCTTGTCAGAAGGAAACTTCAAGTGGTGGAGACCGTTGATCTTGAAGGAAGAGGGAAGGGCTCCTTTAGCATCGCAGTAGACTCCGTAGGAGCAGGACAGGGCGAATACGTATTAGTGGCAAGTGGTAGCTCAGCCAGAGAGACTGAGCTGACTAGAGATAGACCTTGCGACTTGGTTATTATGGCTATCGTCGAACTTCTGGAGGTTGAGGGCGAGATAGTTTACCAGAAGTAATTCTCGAGAAAATAGAAGGGGAGTGGTTACCCCATCCAATTATCATTTTCTAATTACTAACTCCCAAATATCAAGAAGGAGGGATTTATGGCTATCGATGAGAAAGTAATAAGTTCGATAGTGCAGAAGGTCGTCTCCCAGCTAGCTCAAGAGGGTAAGATATCCCCTCCAACTTCCCTTCGGAGAGCTTTTGAGGGAAGGAATGGACTCTTCTCTGACCTGGAGGTGGCAATAGGGGCGGCTGAGGAAGCGCAGAGAAGGCTCGTTGACAATACCTTGGAGAAGAGGAAGGAGATAATCGCCGCTATTCGCCAAGCGGCTTTAGATAACGCAGATCTTTTGGGTCAGATGGAATATAACGAGACTAAGATGGGGCGCCTAGAACACAAGACTATGAAGGTTATTCATCCGGCTCAAACGACTCCTGGGATGGAGATTTTAGAGCCAGTTGTATTTACTGGAGATAATGGGATAGCGATCGAGGATTGGGCCCCCTTTGGAGTGATAGGGGCTATTACTCCTTCTACTAATCCACCCTCTACGGTTATCAATAATGCGATCGGTATGATATCTGCGGGGGACTCTCTCGTCGTCAATCCTCATCCGGCGGCTAAGAGTGTAACTATGAAGACGATAGAGCTCCTAAATCAAGCTATCGTTAAGGTGGGAGGTCCTGATAACCTACTAACTTCGGTGACCAATCCTACGATAGATACCGCTCGAGCTTTGATGACTCATCCTAAGATCGCTATATTAGCGGTTACAGGAGGCCCAGCGGTGGTGAAGGTAGCGATGAGCTCCGGGAAAAAGGTTATTGCGGCTGGACCTGGCAATCCCCCGGTAGTTGTGGATGAGACCGCTGATATAAGGAAGGCGGCTAGGGATATTGTGGAGGGGGCTTCCTTCGATAATAATATTCAATGTCTATCGGAGAAGGAGATATTTGTTGTGAATAGCGTTGCTGATGAACTCAAAGCCTATATGAAGCAGGAGGGAGCTTATGAGATAAGCGTTCAGCAACTCGATGGGGTGATGGGGACTCTCTTCAAAGAGCTTAATTATCACCGAGAGGAATCTATTCCCAGCCGAGATTTTGTGGGAAGAGATGCCAAGGTTATCCTCCAGCAGATCGGGATCACCGTGGGAGATGAAGTTAGGCTAGTTATAGTGGAGACTGATATTGAGCATCCTCTCGTCTGGGCTGAGCAGTTGATGCCTGTGGTTCCTATAGTAAGGGTGAGGGATGTTGATGAGGGTATCAAATTTGCAGTGGAGGCGGAGAGAGGTTGCTATCACACTGCGATTATGCATTCTCAAAATATCAATAATATAAGTAAGATGGCTAAGCTCATAAACACCGCCAACTTCGTCACTAATGCTCCCTCCCTCGCGGCAAATGCGGTTGGTGGCGAGGGGTATGGCACTTGGACCTTAACGACTACCACTGGAGATGGGGCTTCCACTGCTAGAAACTTCGCCAGGAAGAGGCGTCTAGTGGTAGCCAATAATTTACGATTTGTGTAGAGGTGAGGAGATGGAAGGAAAAGAGACCGCCATCCTCTTGCTCGAATTCCAGAACGAATTTTGTTCGCCCGATGGATTTTTCTATAACGCGGTTAAAGGCGAACTAGCCAGGCAGAATACTATCGAAAACACGATCGATCTCGTCAACAGAGCCCGGGGGAAAGCCCTGATCATCCATGTGCCGATCAGCTTCAGTGGGAATTATAACGAGATCGATAGGCCAACTGGGATCCTCAAAGGGGTACTGGCAGCAAATGCATTCCGAAAAGGGTCCAGAGGAGCCCAGATAATAGGTGGACTTAGACCTCGGGTTGAGGACATAGTTATCGAGGGGAAGAGGGGATTGGGTGGCTTCAGTAGCACCAATTTGGATTGGGTTCTCCGCAACAAAGGCATCAAAAATGTGGCTATCTGTGGCTTCCTGACTAATGTCTGTGTTGAGTCCACAGCCCGAACGGCTTATGATAGAGGATATCAGGTAACTGTTATAAAGGATTGCACTGCCGCCACCTCGCCCGAGGAACAGAAGTTCGCTGAGGAGAAAATCTTTCCTCTTCTGGGGAACGTGATGACATACCGGGAATTTTTGAATCAGTTGGAGTAAATATCCTTTTCCCATTACTCGAGGGGTATATATATGATTTTAGGTAGAGTTTGCGGAACTGTTGTAGCAACCTGTAAAGATCCTAAATTAACTGGGAGTAAACTCCTAGTTGTGAAGGAGATAGATATAGCGGGAAAGCCTACCGGGACTTTCTTTGTCGCTATGGATACCGTGGGGGCGGGATATGGGGAGACCGTGATTCTAGTGCGAGGAAGCTCGGCTCGAATGACCGAGTTTACGAATAAATCTCCTGTTGATACCGCCATCATTGCCATAATTGATATAGTTGAAGTTCATAAGCAAGTCGTATTCAAGAAGGAAGAGGAGATTTGGAGGGAATTTGCTGAGCCGAGTAAATCTTAATGAGGTAAAATGATGGAGGAAATAGTAGAGAAGGTAAGGGAAGCTGGTGTCGTGGGAGCGGGAGGCGCAGGCTTTCCTACTCATATTAAGCTTAAGTCTAAGGTAGAGTATGTGATCGCTAATGGCGCGGAATGTGAACCCTTGCTCAGAGTCGATCGACAACTGATGGAGACTCAAGCCGATCTTATCGTACGTGGCTTGGAGATAGCAATGAAGACCACCGGTGCTGATAAGGGGATCATAGCTCTGAAGGGGAAGTATAAGGAAGCGGTCGAAGCTCTGGAGAAGGCTAGCTCCTCTTTTGATGATATAGAGGTTAGATTATTGGGTAATTTCTATCCAGCAGGAGATGAGCATGTTCTAGTCTATGAGATGACCGGAAGGATAGTCCCTGAGGGAGGAATCCCTTTAGCTGTCGGGGTGGTGGTGAATAACATCTCAACCCTAATAAACATCTCCCACGCAGTTGATAGAGATCAGCCAGTTATCCATCGTCATTTAACCATAACCGGAGAAGTTGCCCATCCTAAGACCTTATGTGTTCCTGTAGGGACTATTATCGAGGATGTTATCGCTTCGGCTGGAGGAACCACGGTTGAGGACTTCGTAGTTATCGATGGTGGCCCAATGATGGGCAATATCGTCCCATCTACTGATAGTGTAAAAAAGACGACTAGCGGTTTGATAATCCTTCCTAGAGAACATACCCTCATTCAACGGAAAACACAAGGAATAAGTTATAGCTTAAAAAGAGCTCAAGCGATCTGCTGTCAATGTGATGCTTGCACAGAGATGTGTCCTCGTTATCTATTAGGACATCATCTATATCCTAACAAAACTATGGTCTGGGTGAACTACGAGCTATCCGATCTTGGTGCTCCGATCACCTCCGCTTATCTATGTTGTGAGTGTGGGCTATGCGGATTATTCTCCTGTCCAATGGGGCTTACTCCGGTGAATATTTATAAAGATATAAAGGTTCTCCTGGAAAAGCAAGGGATTAGGAATCCTCACCAGGAGAAGGATTTAACTCCCAATCCCAAGCGTGAGTATCAGCAAGTCCCTGTCCATAGACTGCTCGAACGTCTGCAACTTGGACCCTATGATGTGGAGGCTCCTCTGGAGGATAAGATATATGAGCCAAACTTAGTGCGAATAGATCTCTCCCAACATTTAGGAGCTCCAGCTATCCCGATAATAAAGGTTGGAGATAGGGTGAAGGCAAGAGATCTGATCGGGGAGATCCCTGAAGGTTCGCTATCGGCGAGAGTTCACGCCAGTATTTCAGGAGTAGTTAGAGATATAGATACTCGGGTAACGATCGAGGCGGATTAGATGAGAAGGAGAAATTGGGAGGAGGTGAGGCCGAGGGATATATTAATTGTGAGGTTTAGGGTAAAATATATCTTAAAAGGAGGTATAAGTAAAGATGTTCAAAAGATCATTGATTTTAATGATAGTTTTTGCGATGATGCTTATTTGGGTTGGGGGAGCATTAGCGGCTGAGAATGTTAGAATATCTCGTCCTGCTAATCAGCCTCTAGATGAATGGAATAAAGGGGCTCTGGATAGATACATGAAGGAGAATCCGGATATCAAGGTCGTCTATGAAACCGCCCCCTACAATGAGTATCTAGCTAAGTTACAGACTACCTATGCGGCCGGGGGAGGATCGGACATATTCTTCGTTACGGAGATAGTT
The DNA here is from genome assembly GCA_964609495.1 of uncultured bacterium. Taxonomy (GTDB): domain Bacteria; phylum CAZSTA01; class CAZSTA01; order CAZSTA01; family CAZSTA01; genus CAZSTA01. The sequence goes on from CAZSTA010000076.1 coordinate 13,591, forward strand.
CCCTATATCGAGAGCGGAATGTCGGCAGCAGCATCAGAATGGATGGCTGAGGATATCAGAGCTAATTATACTGATTTTGCTATCGAGGCTGTCTCTTGGGAGGGCAAGGTGTATGGGTATCCTAACGAAGGTGGCCCTCGAGTTATGTTCTACAACAAGGACCTCTTTGCCGAGGCGGGTATAACCGAACTGCCTGGAGATTGGGAGGAGCTAAGAGAAGTGGCTAAGAAGACCACGAAGTATAAGGGCGATATGCTCACCCAGCAAGGTATAGTCACTAGCTGGGGACCTGATGGGATATGTGTCCTAGGTTCTTTCCTCTACTCCAATGGTGGAGAATGGATGAGTGAGGATCTAACCGAGCCTATGTTCGATCAGCCCGAATCTGTCGAGGCTCTAAAATACTGGACGGAGTTAGTAACCGTTGATAAGGTCTCCTCTCCAGCTTTTGTTGAGGATTCCTTTGCTCTTGGCAAATCCGCGATGATGGTCACCGGCCCTTGGAACATCCCTCATCTGACTGATGTTGCTCCCGATCTCGACTATGCCGCTTTCCTGATCCCACCCAAGAACAAGGGAGATAGATTCTACGTGGATGATGCCCCTTGGGTATGGATGGTGAACTCCAACAGCAAGAATCAAGAGGAATCTTGGAAAGTTCTTGCCTTCCTACATAATAACCAGAATTTAGTTGATTATGCCATAGATGCGGGTGGTATTCCCTTCAAGGAAGAGCCTATCGAGACCCTCAAGGGTAAGCTCGATACCGCCTTGCCTCCTAAGGAAGCTGAGGTTTGGAAGGTCTTCCTAGAATCCACTAAGTATTCGAAGCTAAGACCCTTCCGCCATTATCTTGATATCTGCTTCAAGTTTGGAGCGGAGATGGAGCGAGCTCTGTTAGGAGAGATAACGCCAGAAGAAGCGGCTAAGAATGGGGCAGATAAGATTCGTCAGACTATCAAGGAGATGGGTAAGTAATTGATTCGAGGTGACAACTATCTCGGGCTAAGATAGTTGTCACCTATCCTCAGAGGAGTTGAGTAAATTTGACCTCAAGACGTTATCTCTTAAATAAGAAGAATGTTCCTTATGTTTTCATTGTCCCCTCGATCCTCTTCTTCTTAATCTTCGCAGGATTCCCGATTATCTACGCCTTCTACCTCAGCTTTCACAACTGGAATGTTCTAAATCCAGAGAAACCATTTGTTGCACTTACTAACTATAAACTTATCTTTCAAGATGATATATTTGTTCAGACTATAATCAACACCGCCTATTATACAGTTGGAGTAGTAACCCTGGGAACGATATTTTCGATGATCTGCGCGATCTTCGTTAATGCGGTGATAAAACCCCTGAGGTTAGCGGTTAGAACGATCGCTTTTATTCCGGTGGTAACCTCAATGGTGGCGGCGGCTATAATCTGGAAATGGATATATCAGCCGATGTATGGCTTAGCTAATTATTTATTAGAGGGGATCGGCTTAGGGCCATATATGTGGCTGAGAAGCACTACTCAAGCTATGCCCGCAGTGATCATAATGAGCGTTTGGAAGGGGTTAGGTTTCAGTATGGTTATCTTCCTAGCAGGACTTCAGAATATCCCGGAGATGTATTACGAAGCGGCTAGAATAGATGGAGCGAACCCTTTTCACCTCTTTAGACATATAACTCTGCCTCTGCTTAGACCTACGATTCTGTACGTAATGGTAACCGGGGAAATTGGCTC
>CAZSTA010000077.1:0-15234 GCA_964609495.1 uncultured bacterium
ATCTTGTTAATTATCACCCTCCCCCTAACCCCCTCCCATCGAGGGAGGGGGAACTAAAGAGATCAGCTCTATCTCGATGTCCCCTCTCCCCTTGTGGGAGAGGGCCAGGGTGAGGGGGAATTATAATTCGATCTGAAATCATTTTGATCCCCGATTCTATATGCATCCTGAATATCAATAGGAGGAGAAAAGAGTGGCTTGTCTGCTGGGGATATTAGCCAGTGGTAGGAGAAATGGATATACCTCTTCGCTGTTGAGGGAGGCTTTGAAGGGAGCAAAGAACGTAGAAGGGGTTGAGATAGAGTTCCTCCATCTGCGAGATTACAAGTTCGGACCATGTATCAGTTGTTTCAAGTGCATCCGTGATCCTGAGCATTTTTGCACTCTCGATGATGATTTCGGAAGACGGGGAAAAGGGGAGCTGTTTCGGAAGATAGAGAGAGCTAATGGGATATTCTTAGCGGACGCGGTCCACATTTGGGGACCAACCGCCTGCGCTCATCTCTTCATCGAGCGCTGTTATCCTTTCCTCTGGAGCGGGATATTGGAGGGAATGCCCTTTGCCTCTCTATCCTGTGCTACCAATCAAGGAATGCAAATTCTGGCTAATAGAGAGATATGTAAATGGGCTTTTAGCTTCGGCTTGCGTTATATCGGAGGTCTGCCAGTTCACACCTCATATCTCGATAGAGCCTTGATAGAGGCTAACCATCTGGGCGAAAAATTGGCTGAGGCGGCAAAAGTTGACGCTCAGGGAAGAGAAAAGTTTGCCGATGATAAAGAACGATGGTTTTATTATATGGACAAACCCTGGAATGCATTTATCCCCTACTTAGAAAATCTTACCGCGGGAACTTTCAAATCGGATAGCTCTCTGATCGAGACCGCGTTGAGGCATAACACCTTTAAGAGAAAGGAAGCGATAGAACTTCTAAAGAGAGCCCAAGTCGAGTTTGAAGTGGCTATGCGCTATTACAATTTAAACGATTATAAGCTTGCTAGCGAGCATCTAGTTAAAGCCAGTGCCTTATGGACTCATTCTACTTGGAAGGAGTTCTTGGAGTTAGAGGTGGTAAAAACCGAACCTCCAGAAGCATATAGACCTCTGCCCCAAGATGAAGATAATTGATTCAGGAATTGGAAAAGGAGATTTGTATGCCTAAGAAAGTCAAGCTTTTGGGAGATAATGATATAGGAAGTTGGCCAGTATTTATTCCTACTTCTACGATTTTAGTAAGTTGTATAGGAAGGAATGGAAAGCCTAATATAATCCCGATCGCTGGGTGGGGAGTGCTTAATCGCTATCCTTTCACCGTGGGAATCGCGATATGTCAAGCGAAGTACCCAGGGAATTATGCTAAGAGACATTCCCACGATCTCGTTCAAGAATCGGGGGAATACGTTGTCAATATACCCCATTCTGGTATGAAGAAGGTTATAGGTATATGTGGTAGCACTTCGGGCGAGGATACGGATAAATTTGAAGCGGCTGGAGTAACCCCTGCCAAGCCTTCGGTGATCAATACTCCCTTAATAGAGGAATGCCCAGTTAATCTGGAGTGCAAGGTAACACATATTATAAACTTAGGAAGTCACGATCTATTCATCGGGGAAGTGGTAGCAGTTCACACCGATAGTGATATTGCAAATGGAGATAGTAAATTGCTGTGGGAATCTCTGCCAGTGCTTCAGAGACGGTAAGAGTCGATATGTTCGCTTTTGGACAGATAATAGGGGAATGTTAGTAAAATAGATTTATCGAGCAACTTAGCTCTTGACAACTATCCTCCTATCACTTATAATTAGAGTAATCAGGGAGAAAAAAAGTTATGAAAATTAGGGTAAGGGTTATAAAATTAGCGATATTCACAGTTTTGCTTGCCATATTCCTAAGCGGATGTGAAGGAGGAGATGGAGACACCATCCAGGGGAAGGGAATTATCCAGGGAGTAGTAAGAGATGCAACAACGCAGAATCCGATTGAGAATGCAGGAGTATCAGTTCAAGGGACGAACTTGAAGACTAATACTAATGCTCAAGGACAATATATTATACAGGATGTTCCAGAGGGTAAACGGACTATTATAGCAACAGCCACGGGATATACCTCTCAAAGTAAATCGGTCAATGTTACTGCCAATACCACGACAACTGTAGATTTTTCCCTGACTCCTTCATCGGCGGGGGGAGATACCTATTATGTATCAACTACTGGAGATGATTCGAATCCGGGGACAGAATCACAGCCCTGGCGAACCATTCAGCATGCGGCTGAAACAATAGTAGCTGGCGATACGGTCTATGTCAAGGCGGGGACTTATCAGGAAAGGGTAACTCCCCAGAATTCGGGGAGTGCTGGTAATTATATTATATATGCCGTATATCCTGGGGATACGGTGGCGATTGACGGGAATGGGGTATCAGTTCCAGAGTGGGGAGGATTATTTGATGTGTCTGGCAAGAGCTATATCAAAATCTCCACCTTTAGAGTAATAAATTCCACCGGTGCAGGAATCCTCGCAGATACTTCGAGTCATATCATCATTGAGAAGAATTATACCTACAATACTACCTCTTCTGGCATTGGGATATGGGATAGCGATAACATAGTTATTGATGACAATGAGGTTGAGCTTGCCTGTAACGACGGCGAACAAGAATGTATTACCGTGGCTGGCACAGATACATTCGAAGTTAAGAATAATAATGTTCACCATGGAGGTCCCGGGACTCTTGGAGGGGAAGGAATAGATGTAAAGGACGGGTCTTCAAATGGAACAGTCCATAATAATTATGTGCATCATTTACAAAGGTTGGGCATTTATGTAGATGCCTGGGATAAACACACTTATAATATCGAGGTTTTCAAAAATATTGTTCATGACTGTGCGGCTGATGGTTTTACTGTGGCTTCTGAGGCCGGCGGTCTTCTTGAAAATATCAGAGTTTATAACAATATCGCTTACAATAATAAATACGTAGGTATCACGATAGCTGGATATGGCGAGCCTGGCGTAGAGAAACATCCAATGAAAGATATTAAAGTGATAAACAACACTTTTTATAACAATGGAAGTGGTGATTGGGGAGGAGGAATATCCGTTGAGAATCCAGATGTGGAAAATCTTATAATAAGAAACAATATTTGTAGCCAGAATCTGCTATTCCAGATACAGGTAGAGATTTCTGGACAAAATCTTACTGTAGATCACAATTTAATTGACGGTTATAGGGGATATCCTGATGAGATTTATGGCGATGACTATGTAGAGGGGAATCCTAAGTTCGTAAATCCTACTGCAGCGGATTTTCATCTACAGAAAGATTCACCTGCTATAGACAAAGGTTCTTCTATTGAAGCTCCAGATGATGATTTCGATGGTAATTCTCGACCTCAAGGTGCTGAATACGACATAGGTGCTTTTGAATATGGATCTTCTTCGGCTTCTAAGGAAAAAGGAGGGGAAGGTTATGAAAATTAGGGTAAGGGTTATACTAGTATTCACGGTTTTGCTGGCAATGTTCCTAAGCGGGTGTGAAAAGGGAAAAGCTGGAGATACTGTCCCAGGAAAGGGAACTATCCAGGGGGTTATAAAGGATGCAACAACGCAGAATCCAATTGAGAATGCAGAGGTATCAGTTCAAGGGACAAACCTGAAGACTACTACTAATGCTCAAGGACAATACACCATACAGGATGTTCCAGAAGGCACCCGAACTGTGATAGCGACAGCCACGGGATATACCTCTCAAAGTAAATCGGTCAACGTTACTGCCAACACCACGACAACTGTAGATTTTTCCCTGACTCCTTCATCGGCGGGGGGAGATACCTATTATGTATCAACTACTGGAGATGATTCGAATCCGGGGACAGAATCACAGCCCTGGCGAACCATTCAGCATGCGGCTGAAACAATGACTGCTGGCGACACAGTTTTGATCAGAGGCGGTGTATATAATGAGCGAGTATTCACTACGCTCAGCGGAAACACTACCGATGGTTATATAACATTCTCCGCCTACCCAAACGAAACACCTGTAATTGATGGGACTGGTGTAACTACTGGAGATAATGGTTTTGTTATATCTCATTCCTATATTAAACTCATCGGTCTTGAAATTCGTAACTGGGATGAAAACGGAATATGGATAGAGAATGCGGGACATATGGAGATCTCCGATTGTGAAGTCCATCACGTCTTTTATGGTATTGGGGCTGCAGATGGAACCCATGATTTTGAACTCAACCGAGTGGAGATGCACCACTTCGACCTATATGGATTCGATGCTTCTCCCTCTGGTGGCGCTGATTGTTACAACGGAACCTTCAATGACTGCATCTCCCATACAGGACGAGATCCTGAGCAGAATGTAGATGGCTTTGCCCTTGGTCATGGAACCCAGCATGATTTTGTATTTAATCGCTGTGAGACCTATGAGGTCTATGATGGATTTGATATAAGCGCGCGTAACACTACCCTTAATCGCTGTTCTGCCCATGACTGCTGGAACGGTGGATATAAACTTTGGCAAGATAAGGTAACTCTCGTTAATTGTCTAGGCTATCACAGTGAAGGCAGTAATGTGGAGTTGGACTGGGACGGAAATCCAGGCACCACCACGCTTCAGAATTGCACCTTTGTGGATGCTCAGGTTTTCAATATCTGGGTGGAGAATTCCGCTGATCGCCTGCATATGTATAACTGCATCCTTGCTGGTGGTGATAACATCGGTCTGGCATTTGAACAGATGGGGGTAAATAACTATCAGGGCGATTACAATATCTTTCATAATGATAATTCTAATCGGGCAATTGCCGTCGGCTATACTGACGAATTTTCCCTGAATCAGATTAAGGCGGGAAATTGGACAAGCTATAGTGGTCAAGACCAACATTCCCTAGTTTCTTCCAATCCAAATAGCGAACTCTTCAAAGATATGAGCAATTGGGATTTCCATCTCATAGAGGGAAGTATCGCTATTGATAAAGGAACCTCAGTGAATGCTCCCTCAGTTGATTATGATGGTAATCCTCGACCCCAAGGTGCTGGATATGACATAGGTGCTTATGAATATGGATCTTCTTCAGCTTCTGAATAAAGGTAGCTCTTTATCTCCAGGGGAGTAGTCCCACAATTGATGCTGGAACATTATTTTATTTGAAAAGAGGAGGACAGAGTTGATTAAGCGGAATATTCGGCATAGGATAGGCCTTCTTACTTTTGATAGTGGGAAGGTCTTTTCTATTGATGGGAGGAATAATATTGGATATTAAGGCGAAAAGACAGATTATGGATGAAGATGGACTCAAACGAGTTTTAATCAGGATAGCCCATGAAATAATAGAGAGGAATAGAGGAGCAGAGAATCTAGCCCTCGTGGGGATTAGGACTAGAGGAGTCTATTTAGCTAAGAGACTCGCCGAGCAGATAAGGGATATTGAAGGTAAGGATATACCAGTTGGAATTATGGATATAACCCTCTATCGGGATGATTTAACCGCGATTGGGTATCATCCTTTAGTTCGTTCGACAGAGATAAACTTCGATGTCAATGATAAGAAGATCATCCTTTGTGACGATGTGCTATATACGGGAAGGACAATTCGAGCCGCGATGGATCAGCTTATCGATCTGGGTAGGCCTAGAGCTATCCAATTGGCTGTCCTGATAGATAGAGGGCATAGGGAATTACCTATCCAAGCGGATTATATAGGGAAGAATGTCCCCACATCTCGCAAGGAGAGAATTATGGTCAGACTTAAAGAGATAGATGACAAGGAGGAGGTGCTGATTGGAGAGATACAAGGTTCGTGATATCGATCGAAAGCGGAGGTTTCTTGAGTATGCAGCTAAAAAGTAAGGACCTTTTGGGGCTTCGTGATATAGGAGAGGATGAGATATATCTCATCTTGGATACCGCGGAATCTTTCAAAGAGGTATTAACCCGTCCTATAAAAAAGTTGCCGACTCTACGAGGTAAGACTTGCCTCACGTTATTCTACGAGCCAAGCACTAGGACCAGATCTTCCTTCGAGTTGGCCGCTAAGTATCTAGGGGCGGATACGCTCTCTGTTTCCGCCTCCACTAGTAGCGTAGTTAAGGGAGAATCGCTTTATGATACCGCTAAGACGGTGGAGGCTATGGGGGTCGATATAATAGTTATTAGACATTCAGCGGCTGGTGCTCCTGAGATGCTCTCGAAAATCGTTCGATCTTCGGTGGTCAACGCTGGAGATGGGGCTCACGAGCATCCCACTCAAGCACTCTTAGATCTATTCACGATTAGGGAGAAGAAAGGTAGAATAGAAGGACTTAAAGTTGCAATTATAGGGGATATCTTGCACAGCCGCGTAGCCAGATCCAATATCTATGGCTTAACTAAATTGGGAGCCCAGGTGGTATTAGCTGGACCTGCTACCCTTCTTCCCCCTCAAGTAGAACGACTAGGGGCAGAGGTGACAACTGATATGAAGGAAGCGATCACTGATGCTGATGTGGTATATATGCTGAGGATTCAGAGAGAGAGGCAGAAGAAGGGATTGTTCCCCTCTATAAGGGAATATACAATGCTCTATAGGTTAGATAAGGAGAAGCTAAAGTTAGCTAAAGAGGATGCCCTAGTTATGCATCCTGGTCCTATAAATAGGGGGATTGAGATCTCAGCGGAGGTCGCCGATGGATCTCACTCGGTTATAACTGAGCAGGTTCATAATGGAGTAGCTATAAGAATGTCAATATTATATTTGGTAGGTGGCGGTGCTTCTGATGTGGAAAAGGGAGGATAGAAAATGGAGAGGAAGGAATCCTTTTCTAGTAGGGGAGGATTATATGAAATTATTATTAAAGGGCGGTCGAGTTATAGATCCTGCTACTGCTCTTGATGAAGTGATGGATATATTGATCGAAGATAGCAAGATAGTAGCTATGGGTAGCTATATCTCCGCCTCCGAGGCTTGCCTTGTGGATGTCAGAGGCAAGATAGTCGCCCCTGGCTTGATAGATATGCATACCCATTTAAGAGAGCCTGGTTATGAGGATAAAGAGGATATCGCTTCAGGGACAAAGAGCGCCGCTAAAGGGGGATTTACCAGTGTAGCGTGTATGCCAAATACCGAGCCGCCCCTGGACGATCAAGCTAAGCTTCAATTTGTTCTGGATAAGGCGAGGCGCGAGGGGGTTGTCAATGTCTTCCCGATAGGATGTATCACTAAGGGGCGTAAAGGAGAGGAGTTGACGGAGATAGCTGAGTTGAAGAGAAGCGGAGCAGTAGCGATCTCTGATGATGGACAGTCCGTTCCCAGATCCGATCTACTTCGTCGAGCTTTAGAATATGCAGGGATGTTCAACCTACCAGTTATCGAGCATTGCGAGGATAAAGATCTCGCCCAAGATGGGGTTATGAACGAGGGATATATGTCCACTGTTTTGGGGCTGAGAGGTATCCCCGAGGCGGCGGAGGAGATCATAGTAGCTCGGGATATCATCTTAGCAGAGATGAGTGGAAGTCACATCCACATCGCTCATGCTAGCACCGCGCGAACAGTGGAACTCATCCGGGAAGCTAAGCAGAGAGGAGTAAAGGTCACCGCAGAGGCCACCCCCCATCACTTGATCTTGACCGAGGAGGCGGTATCTGATTATAACACTAATACTAAGGTTAACCCTCCGCTTCGAACTGAGGATGATGTAGAGGCTCTTCGCGTTGGTTTAGTGGATGGAACGATAGATGCTATCGCTACCGATCACGCTCCTCATACTATTGAGGATAAACAGGTAGAATATGATTATGCCCCCTTCGGGATATCGGGATTGGAGACGGCAGTTCCTCTCCTTATAACTCATCTAGTTCAACCAGGGATTATCTCTTTAAGTGATCTCATATCCAAGATGACTATAGAGCCAGCTAGGATATTAAGACTCGACAAAGGAAGGTTGGAAGTGGGAGGAGAGGCTGATATAACCGTCATTGACCTCGATAGAGAGGATATCGTCGAGGTAGCCGAATTCGAGTCGAGGGGGAAGAACTCCCCCTTTCAGGGATGGAAGCTAAGGGGATATCCCTCTCTGACGATAGTTGGAGGAAGGATAGTCTTTAGCGCCCTAGAAAAAGTTATTTCGGAAATTAGCGATGATAGTTGATATAATCGATAATATAAAGGTGGCGGATGCTCACTTCAGGATGATCTTGAATGCGGACTCTCTAGCTAGGGAGGTTCAACCCGGTCAATTCGTTCACCTAAGATGCAGGGATAAGTTCTATTACGATCCCCTTCTGAGAAGACCGTTTAGTATCCATCGCTTTAATCGTGATAGAGGGGAAGTTCAAATACTCTACAAGGTTATCGGTAAAGGGACTTCTTGGCTAGCGGAGAGGGGAAATGGGCATAAATAAGATTTACTCGGTCCTTTGGGGCAAGGTTTCAATATCCACTCTAATTCGGATAATGCTATATTGGTAGCTGGAGGGATAGGAGTAGCTCCTCTCCTAGCCCTGGCTGACCTTATCCGGGGAGAATATCCTCATATAAATTTGGTTGTGCTTCTAGGAGCTAGGAAGAGAGAGGAGCTACTTTGTGAGAGGGATTTTAGGGATACAGGAGCAGAAGTAATACCCGTTACGGATGATGGAAGTTGGGGGAGGAAGGCATTAGTTACCGAAATTTTAGAAGATATATTAAGGGAGAGGGGGGAAAGGAAGCCAGATAAAAAGAGGAGTGTAATCTATTCCTGCGGTCCAAAAGAGATGCTTAGAGAGGTCTCTCGCTTGAGTATGGAGTATGGACTCCCCTGCCAGATATCATTGGAGGAGATGATGGCTTGTGGAGTAGGAGCTTGTTTAGGCTGTGTCGTAGCCGTTCAATCGAGTGTAAAGGAAACTTTTGCTTCCAATAAAACTCAAGGTAAAAAAGTTTCCTTTAAAGGTGAATCTCCGAAGTATAAGAGAGTTTGTGTAGAAGGCCCTGTTTTCTCCGCTGAAGAGGTGATCCTGTCAACAACCCCTACCACGAGGGTAGGGGCTTGAGAGATCAAGCCCTGGTTGACTAGGAGGCACTGGTATAGTGCAGAAGTTAGCGAAGAGAAATACATACACACCTGGGGATACTCCTCTCGTTCCCAGCTCTGTGGCTTGTCATTAAACAGTTCTGAGGGTAGGAACAGTGTGACAGGCTTAAAAACCTTGGCTAACAACTCCGAAGAGGCTCTAACCCACCGTTAGGTGGAGTAAGGAGGCTTTATGTTAGCCTTCGTTATTAACAGAGATAGGAAACCTTTGATGCCTTGCCATTCTGCTAAAGCAAGGATACTGCTTAAAGAAGGTAAGGCGAAGGTAGTCAGAAGAAAGCCGTTCACTATTCAGTTGTTATATGGTAGTTCTGGTTACAAGCAACCGATCACTCTGGGAGTAGATGCAGGTTATAGCAGTATTGGTCTATCTGCTATCACTGAGAAGGAGGAAGTTTTCCGAGCCGAGGTAAGATTAAGAGACGACATTGTAAAGCTCAATTCGGAAAGGAGGATATATCGTAGAGCAAGAAGAGGGCGTAAGAGATGGCATCGTAAAGCACGCTTCCTTAATCGCAAGAAACCGGAGGGTTGGTTAGCTCCTTCTATTCGGCATAAGTTAGACTCACATATTAGGATAATTGAGAAGGTTAAAGAGCTATTACCTATTACTAAAATAATCGTAGAGGTAGCTTCCTTTGATATTCAGAAGATCAAGAATCCTGATATTTCAGGGAGAGAATATCAGAATGGGGAACAGAAAGGGTTTGGGAATGTTAGAGAATATGTCCTCTATCGAGATAATCATACTTGTCGACACTGTAAAGGCCGATCTAAGGATCCGGTCTTAGAAGTTCATCATATCGAGACGAGACAGATCGGTGGGAACAGGCCAGATGATTTAATTACACTCTGCTCTACTTGTCATCGGAAGGTATCTCAGGGGAAACTTAAGCTTAAGGTTCAGCCATCTAAAGGATTTAGAGCAGAAACTTTTATGACTATGATTAGGTGGAGATTAGTTAATGAGCTAAGAAAAAGAGGTAACGAGGTTTCTCATACCTATGGGTATATTACAAAGCAGAGACGGATAGAATTAGGACTGGAGAAATCCCATATTAACGATGCTTTTGCGATAGCCGGAGGTAAGGGGCAGAGTAGATTATCCAATTATTATTTAATTCAGCAAGTTAGGAAGCAGAATCGCAGGTTGTTTAAGGGTAAAAGAAGTCATATTAGAAATACTGCTCCCAGATTTATAGAGGGTTTTCAAAGATATGATAAGGTGTTATATCGAAGAGAGGAGTGTTTCATATATGGCAGGCGTAGTGCTGGTTATTTTAATTTGAGGAAGTTAGATGGTGATGTTATTCACCAGTCGGCAAAGGTTAAAGAGTTGAAGTTATTAGAAACATTTAAGACTTTATTATGAGAGGAGGAGGTGTCGGCTTCTTCCCCTACCACGAGGGTAGGGGTTTCCGCCGACTAGTTTCTATGAAGGGGGAGACAATAAAGGAAACTTTTGCAGGCAATAAAACTCAAGGTAAAAAAGTTTCCTTTAAACCGAACTTAGAGGTTCTGCTAGGTGGAATAAGGATGAAGAATCCAGTTATGGTCGCCTCGGGGACTTTCGGGTATGGGGAGGAGTACTCCTCCTACGTTGACCTGAATAGATTAGGAGCTATCGTAGTAAAGGGAACTACCTTGAAGCCTCGGGAGGGGAATCCTCCTCCTCGGATAGTGGAGACTCCAGCAGGTATCCTTAACGCCATCGGATTGCAGAACGTAGGAATAGAAGTATTCCTCAAGGAGAAGATGAGTTATCTACGTCAATTTGATACTGCTATCATCGTCAATATCGCTGGAGAGAGGATCGAGGAATATATCAAATTAGCTGAGATACTCGATGAGGTAGAAGGGATCGCTGGGCTAGAGCTTAATATCTCTTGTCCAAATGTCAAAAAAGGGGGATCGGCGTTTGGAGCTAACCCTGAAGTAACTTATGAGGTGGTAAGTAGGGTCAGAAGAGTTACCCATCTTCCCCTTATCGTTAAGCTTTCTCCCAATGTAGGGGATATAGCATCTATCGCTCACAGGGCCGAGGAGGCAGGGGCTGATGTCCTATCACTTATCAATACCTTATTAGGAATGGCAATAGATATAGAGGCTCGCAGACCGATATTAGCTAACATCACTGGAGGATTATCAGGACCAGCTATTAAACCCATCGCCTTGCGAATGGTATGGCAGGTAGCTAAGGCAGTGAAGATCCCCGTCGTAGGAATGGGAGGAATCACAACTGTCGAGGATGCCTTGGAATTTATCATCGCTGGAGCCAGAGCGGTAGCTATAGGCACCGCTAATTTCATCGAGCCTCGAACCTGCATAAATATAATTGAGGGCTTGGAGAAATATCTGAAGGAGAATAATATAGCTGATATAAGGGAATTGATAGGTAGTTTAAGGGTATGATAGATTTAAGATATCTTTAAGCAAAATGTAATCTCATCTTAATCTAATGTTAATTTAATCTTAATATTACTGGTGTATAATAGGTGTAGAGCATCAAGGAGAAGTTAAATTTATCAAAGAGTCAAAACAAAAGGAGGAATTTCAAGTTGTTAAAAAAGTTTTTAGTAGCATCTGTGTTAGTCGTAAGTCTTCTGATCGGAACTCTGGTATCCGCTGAGGAACCTGTAACCTCCGGTTACATCCAGGTTAAGGGTTCGGATACTATGGTTAATCTAGGACAGGCTTGGGCTGAGGGATTTATGGAGAAATATCCCGAGGCTATGATAGCAGTTACTGGGGGTGGCTCTGGGACTGGTATCGCCGCTATGATTAATGGAACTACCGATATAGCTGAATGCTCTCGAGAGATGAAGGAAAAAGAGATTGAGCAAGCTAAAGCCAACAAGATTGAGCCTATAGAGTTTGTAGTAGCTTTAGATGGGATAGCGATAGTTGTTCATCCCTCCAATCCTGTAAGCGATTTAACCTTCCAGCAATTATCCGAGATCTTCACCGGTAAGATAAAGAATTGGAAGGAAGTCGGCGGAAATGATGAGGCGATCGTGCTTCTCTCTAGGGAGTCTAATTCTGGAACCCATGTTTACTTCAAGGAACATATATTGAACTGCTGTGGTCTTGAGGGTCAAGAGTTTTCTCCCGAGGCTTTGTTGATGCCCTCCTCTCAATCGATCGCCGATGAGGTAGCTCAGAATCCCAAAACTATCGGTTACTATGGAATGGGTTACATCAGTGAAAAGCAGAAAGCGATGGTAGTTGCTAAGGATGAAAATTCTCCTTATGTAGAGCCTACTATAGATAACGTTATCTCTGGCGATTATCCCGTTTCCCGTCCTCTTTACTTCTACACCGCGGGAGAGCCTAAAGGATTAGTAAAGACCTATGTCGATTTCGTTCTTTCTGATGAGGGACAGGATATAGTTCTCCAGCTCGATTTTGTGCCGATTAAGAAGTAAGAAGTAATCGACTTTCTTCAGATAGAAGTGAATCTTGGAGGTAAGCGCAGCTCACCTCCAACTTTCCGATTCGTATAAGAGTATATCTAAAAGATATATAACTGCAAGCTCATTTACACTTCTATTCTCTAGGTGATTTAAGGAGTAAGCTATGGAAAGAAAAAGCACCAAAAAGGAAACTCCGCTTAGTCTCGGTGATTTTATCGTCGAGAAGATCGTCTTTATAAGTGGTATAACCTCTATTATCATCGTTATCGCCATCTTCTTCTTTTTATTTAAGGAAAGCTATCCCACCTTTAGAGGTTATAACATAATAAAGGATGTGATATTAGGGAAATATTGGTATCCGCTCTCAGAAAGATTTGGCATACTCCCCTTGATCCTAGGATCTATCTGGGTTACTTTAGGAGCTATTATCATAGCAGTTCCCTTGGGGATAAGTTGTGCGATATTCATATCTAAGGTAGCCCCTCCCCTTTTGCGTGAGATCTTAAAGCCTACTTTAGAGCTTCTAGCGAGTATTCCCTCAGTTCTACTAGGGTTTATCGGCATAGTTATTCTATCCCCCTGGATCAGAGAGATATTCGATCTCAATACTGGCTTAACTGGTCTCACTGGCTCTATTATGCTTGCCTTTATGTCATTGCCTATCATCGTCTCTATCTCGGAGGATGCGATAACTGCTGTTCCTCAAACTTATATAGAGGGTTCTCTAGCGTTAGGGGCTAGCTGGTGGGAAACGATTATAAAGGTCATTGTTCCTAGCGCAATGCCGGGGATAATAGCCGCAGTGATGTTGGGCTTAGGTAGAGCTATAGGAGAGACTATGACTGTTATGATGGTGACTGGAAATGCCGCTGTTATTCCTAAAACTATTCTGCAACCTATGCGCACGATGACTGCCACTATCGCGGCTGAGATGGGAGAGACCGTTCAATATAGCGATCACTTCCATGCCCTATTCACCATAGGAGTGGTGCTCTTTATAATGACTGCTATAATTAATCTAATCGCTGATTTCGTCCTACATAAATACGGAACTAGAGGAAAGGAATAGGAGGTATAAGAATGAATAAAAGAGTGACCCAGACTGTAGCCTTTGTTATAATGGGCTTGGCTACCGCCATAATAGTAATCCCTTTGCTGGCGATCATTGGCTTTATAATATATAGAGGATATAGCGCCATATCATGGGAGTTTCTCACAGCTATGCCTCGAAAAGCGATGAAGGCCGGGGGAATCTTTCCAGCCATCGTAGGCACTTTCTATCTCATAGTTGGCACTATAGCGGTTTCCTTCCCTCTGGGAGTCCTATCTGCGATATACCTAACTGAATATGCTAAGCAAGGTCGCTTAATCAGATTGATCAGATTAGCGATAGTCAACCTAGCTGGTATTCCCTCGGTAGTCTATGGTCTATTTGGACTGGGAGTATTTGTTCTATTATTTAAATTTGGGGCTTCCATATTATCAGGTTCTCTAACCCTAGCCATTCTGATCTTACCTCTGATAATTACCACCTCGGAGGAGGCTCTAAGATCGGTCCCCCAGTCGTTCCGAGATGGAAGCCTTGCTCTAGGGGCTACTAAATGGCAGACAATTCGCAATTGTGTCCTACCTTATGCTTGGCCTGGAATTATAACTGGCTCTATTCTAGGAGTGGGAAGAGCCGCAGGAGAAACTGCCCCGATACTATTCACTGCCGCCGCCTTCTTCCTCCCTAGACTTCCCAAATCTATTTTCGATCAAGTTATGGCTCTGCCCTATCACCTCTACGTTATCTCCACTCAGATCCCCAAGATGCCCTTCGAGATACAATACGGAACCGCCTTAGTCCTACTAGCCCTCGTCTTGGGACTGAGTCTCATAGCGATCATTATTAGGGTGAGATTCAGAAAAGCTAAGAAGTGGTAGCGGATTAGAAATTGGAAGATGCTTTGATCTTGACAAACTCGCCATCTTATGATTAAATATAGATGGAGAAGTTTTGATAATAAGGAGTAGAAGATCGTGGGGAAAGATATAATCTCTATAGAAGGCTTGAACTTCTATTATGATGGCTTCCAAGCTCTAAAGGATATAAGTATAAATATGGAGGAAAAACGAGTTACCGCCTTAATTGGGCCTTCAGGGTGTGGAAAATCGACCTTTTTGCGGGTTCTGAACCGAATGAACGATACCATCGCTGGGGCTCGAATGGAGGGCAAGGTCATCTTTGATGGCGAGGATATCTATAACGGAGATATAGATGTCGTTCATTTAAGAAAGAGGATAGGGATGGTATTTCAGAAGCCCAATCCCTTTCCCAAATCGATCTATGATAATATAGCTTATGGCCCTAGAATTCACGGGATAAGGGGTAGAAGAAGATTGGATGAGATCGTGGAGAGGAGTCTGGTAAGAGCGGCTTTATGGGATGAGGTTAAGGATGACCTCAAAAAATCGGCTTTAGAGCTATCCGGGGGACAACAGCAGAGAATATGTATAGCTAGAGCATTAGCGGTGGAGCCAGAGATATTATTGTTGGATGAACCTTCTTCTGCTCTTGACCCCATAGCTACTATGAAGATAGAGGATCTTATCCATGAATTGAAGAGTAATTTGACTATAATTATCGTTACCCATAATATGCAGCAGGCGGCTAGGGTTTCAGATTACACCGCCTTCTTCTACTTAGGGATGTTGATAGAGTTTGGCTCTAAGAGACATATCTTCACTAATCCCAGGGATAAGCGGACTGA
>CAZSTA010000078.1:0-15093 GCA_964609495.1 uncultured bacterium
AGAAACTTCCCCTCGGTACTTTGCAGGATATATAATATGATATAATATTAACATTCTATCGTGTAATTTTACAATAATATTCACTCATATATTTATCATACCACACAACAATCACAAAGGAACTCTTTTGATCAAAGGTATAATTTTTGCTTACTATAGTCGTAGATGCGAGGAAGTGTGTAGTTTGTTGTATTTGGGGATGAGGAGGCGAGTGTGATTAGTAAGGTTGTTTTAACACCCCGGGTTATTGCGGAATACTGCCAGGTAAGTAAGAGCGCAGTTTTAAAGTGGATCAAAGATAAGTGGTCATTATCGTATTGATGAGGAGAAATTTAGGGACTTCCTTAAGAAATATAATATGCCTATTAAGGAAGAATTTTTTGAACATAAATCTAACCAGAAAGGGGGTGAAGAATAGTGGCAGTAACAACCTCAATGGCTCCTTCAGGGTTAGCAGAGGTTCTCGACCGTATCCTGGATAAGGGTATCGTACTCGATGTTTGGGTTAGAGTCTCTCTACTCGGCCTGGAGATCCTTGCTATTGAAGCAAGGGTAGTTCTTGCCGGTGTCGAGACCTACCTGAAGTATGCTGAAGCGGTTGGCTTAACAGCTCCAGCAGCCTAAAGCTCACCAGGTGGGACTTGCCAAGGTCCCCTTATTTATAAGTGCACCTTGCCAAGTATTCCCTATCTGCTAGTTGATGAACATTCATCATGAATGCTTCATCAAAAGGGAGAAAAAATGGAGGACTTAGTTTTAGACCTTATCACCTATTATGGGGATAAAGTCTCAACGGTAGAGGAACTAATCACTACTGCTTATTGTGCTATATTAAACTCGGACGAAAATTTTAATGGACTTGATAGAGAGAGGGAAACTCTGAAGATTAGATTATGCGAAATGCTGGCTAAAAATTGCTCCTTCCGAAGAAAAGATTTCAATAGTTTGATGGAGAAGATCCTTGCCGATTCTGAGACAAAAAGGGTAGCGATTCAGGAAGAGCAAAATCAGGTTAAGAAGGCTCTGGGGGAATATTTAGCCCAACAGAAAGAGCTAGCAACCTATCTAAAAGGAGAGCTAATAGGATTTGTACAGGGAAACTCAGATAGGGGGCATGTTAAGGCAATAATAAATGAAATTAAGAATATGTATAGGGATAGGGGGGAACAAATTTTTGCCCTCCTACGTAATCTTCAGTTGTATATAGAGACTTTTCAGAAGGAACAGGAGAAGATAAATCATAAATTGCAGCGGCTTGTAGAGAGAGGTGAATCTTTAAAAATAGAAGACCTAAGACAGCTTGAGGCGGCTAAAAGTCGCGAGGAGAGAAAGGCTGAAAGAAAGCTAAGGCGGGAGGAAGTGGAAGGACTATTAGCTCATTTCAAGCAGGAACGATGGGAAAGAAGTTTTTATAGGAAAAATAAGAAATCAAAGAAAGGAGGAGAATAATGACTATCGGTCCTGGGATGAGAGAACTTGTGCAGGAAATTACCTCTTCCCATAAGGAAAGAACAGAAACAGTTAAGGGAATAAGGGAGGAGGCAAAGCAAATGAGGGAAGAAGCAATGGATTTAATTAGAGATTTTCAAACTACCCGAAGTAATGAGAGCGTTCAGTTAAAGGAGGAGTTAACAGAGGGAAAAAGAGAAAGGAGCTCTCTTGTTAAAGGGATGCTAGAGGATTTTCAGAATTCAAGGGGAGAAGAAGCTACTCAAATGCGTAAAGATTTAGCTCAGGGAAGTAGCGAACGTCGTTCTGAAGTTGAGAAATTACAAGAGGATGCCCGGCAAAGCATAAAAGATTTTCACGCCCAGCGTAAGGAAGTGGGTACTCAGTTGAGAAAGGATCTTTCTACAAGCACAGCCAATAGAAGATCTGAAGTAAAAGCACTGCTGAGTGATGCTCAGGAAATGATAGGGGGATTCCAAAGTTCAAGGGGAGAGGCGAGTTCTGAATTGAGGAAGGAACTTTCTCAGAGCGTATCCAATAACAGGGCTGAGGTGGAAGACCTCAGGAGAAACGCTAAAGCGTTAGTAAAAGATTTTAATAACACCCGTATAGAGACAGGCAAAGAATTGAAGAATGAACTGACTAAGGATAAAGCTGAGAGATTATCTGAAGTTAGAAAAATGCGGGATGATTTTCGTAGGATACGCTCGGAAGTGAGAGCAGACTTAAAAGAGGTAGCGGTAGCCTGGCAGGGATTAACAAAACCTGTAGAAGTAAAGGAAGTTGAAGTAGAAGCTCCTCCCAAAGAAGCAGAGGTTCCTATAGAAGAGGAAACTCCAACGGTAGAAGAAGTAGTTTCCGAGGAAGGAGAACGGGATTTTGAGTCAGAACTTTTAGCAATTGTCAATCGACATCCCGAAGGAATAACCCTTGTGGAATCAGCTGAGAGATTAGGTGTCGCTTCTGTCGTTCTTGGACGAGCCTCTAAGAGTCTCTTGGACAGTGGGAAGATTCGTAAGGAAGATAGATTCTACTTCCCGGTAACAAGCGAGTAGTGATATTATGAAAAGTGAAGCTCTAACAAAAGTAGGAACAGGACGTCAAATTAAAACTGGTCTTGACCTTGCAAGGAGTCAGAGTCAGAGGATAAGAACTGCCAACTCCCTTTCCCAACCGAAGGAAACTTTTGAATATCTTCAGCACCTAACCGACAGGGATGTGAAAAAGGAACTGCAGAGGGAGAAGATACGTTTTGCTACTCAGGATGCAGCAGTAGAAAAAGTAAGACGTAGAATTAGTGAATTAAGAGAAAATTTGGCGCGGACTATCAATAGAAACAGAGCTCTTACTGAATTAAGGCATGAGCTACAAAAGGCCAGATGGGAGGGTAGGGACCCAGTACCGGCGGAGAAAGAAGAGTCAAACCCTGGTCAAAAATTAAATCAGATAGAAGTGCGATATTAATATTCGCTCATATTGGAGTAGCGTGCTTAGCTAAAGATGTCTTTATTTCATAATCACCCTCCCCTAAACCCCTCCCATCGAGGGAGGGGAAAATGGGAAGACAGTTCTATCTGGATGTCCCCTCTCCCCTCAGTGGGAGAGGGATAGGGTGAGGGTGAAAATTATTTCTTTCGCTCATTAGATCAGTCTAGCGCACCTTATGCAAATATGAGCGTTAATATTAGAAGAGGAGGAGGATTATGCAGGAAGAGCCCACAGTGCTTACTGCCCAACCAAGTGCTGATTTTGTAGAGACACCTTATATAAAGGAGCTAACAAGTCGGGCTATCGACTATATCAGAGCTGGTTTTCCCGTACACTTCAGCGGCCCAGCAGGGGTAGGAAAAACTACATTAGCTTTACATATGGCTGCTAAGCTGGGCCGCCCGATTATATTAATCGGTGGAGACCACGAATTTAATAGTTCTGATCTAGTTGGTGGACTCTACGGCTATCGTAGAAGATATACAAAAGACAATTTTATCCGCTCAGTTCTCAAGACTGATGAGAGTATGACTTCCCATTGGATAGACAATCGTCTCACGGTTGCATGTCAACGTGGACTTACCCTTATCTAT
This sequence comes from uncultured bacterium, assembly GCA_964609495.1. Classification (GTDB taxonomy): domain Bacteria; phylum CAZSTA01; class CAZSTA01; order CAZSTA01; family CAZSTA01; genus CAZSTA01. The sequence continues at coordinate 3,531 of CAZSTA010000078.1, forward strand.
GATGAGTTTACCAGATCACGACCAGAGGCAAATAACGTGTTACTCTCTATATTAGAAGAGAAGCTCCTTCCCCTGCCTGCCGCTAGAGGAGGAGAGAATTACTTAAGGGTACATCCCGATTTTGCAGCTATATTTACCTCTAATCCTGAAGAGTATGCTGGAGTTTACAATAGCCAAGATGCCCTACGTGACCGTATGATAGCTATAGAACTGGGTAATTTTGATGAGGAAACAGAAGTTGCTATTACCCAGGCAAAATCTAAGCTTCCCTTAGAAGACGCCCAGCGGATCGTTAATCTGGTGAGAAAAGTTAGAGAGGTTAAATCGAACAAGCTTACCCCTACCGTAAGAGCATGCATTATGATGGGAAAGGTATTGAAGTTAAAGGGTGCATCAGCTTTCAGTTATGACCATACTTTTAAGCAGATCTGTCAGGATATCCTTATGCCTGAGATTCCCAAGGAGGAGAGAGAAAAAATAAGAGAGGTGATAGAGGATGCTCTGCTACTTAAAGGAGGATCATAGTTTCGCAGTTTTTGAAGATACTAAACTGAAAACTCCGTTTCCAAGTGGAATTAAGTCTATACTCAGTAGATCGCAATGCTAATATTTTATTCACTAAAGGATACATTTTGTGGTTAAAAATCGTCGAACTTTTTTAGAAAAGGGCTTGTTTTGTCCAGATTTTGCAGGAAAAAGGACAAAAATTATCCACCTTTGTGATCTAATGATACTTCGTATTAGCTCTGCATAACCGTATTTTGCGGAGCAAAACCAAATATTTTGGGATAGAGGAGGATATGTGTAACAAATTCTGCAAAAATTCTTATTAATAGTAGATTTTTGTATTTATGCTAAGCATAATTGAAAAATCTGTGAAAGTATAGAGGTGATAGTATATGGCTGAAAAGGAAGAGAAGGATAGAATTGAGATAGACTTTTTTGGGGGACTCTTTAAAGAGATTGGGAACCTTATTGATCGTGCCTCCAAGATGGGGGAGGAAGGATTTGAAGAAACAGGGGAGATAAAATTCCCCAAGGGAGGTAAGGCAGTATATGGTATTAGTGTAAGGACTCTAGCAGGTAAGCCAGTAATAGAGAGATTTGGGAATGTGAAGGAGACCTCTAAAGGTCCAGTGGTGGAAGAGGTTAGAGAGCCAATCGTTGATGTTTTTGACGAAAAAGATCATATCCTTGTTATTGCTGAATTGCCCGGTGTATCGGAAGAGGATATAAAAATCGAAGTTTCTGGAGATGTTTTTAACCTTACCGCCTCTAGTAAAGGTAGGAAATATGCTAAGGAGCTCCTTCTGCCGGCTAAAGTAAAAGCAGAGCCCCTTAAGAGTTCCTACCGGAATGGAATTTTAGAAATTACATTGGAAAAGATAGAGAGCTAGTGTCAACTTACCCCTACTGATTGTAACACGAAGTATAGACTGAATCAGGAGAGGTTTCCGTGCCTGATTTAAGAGGAGGTAAATGAATGGCTATGCGGGCAACCAGGGATGATGTAAAAGCATTAAACCTTCGTGTTGCTGAGGCAAAACCTAAAGATGTTGGAAGGGGGATTATACGGATAGACCCCCAGGACTTTGAGAAGATAGGGGTAGATGTAGGAGATATTATTCAAATTGAGGGAAAGAGAAGGACCGTAGCTAAGGTTATGCCCGCTTATCCTGAAGACCGTGGCAAGTCCATTATCCAGATGGATGGAATTTTACGGAGCAATGCCCAGATCTCTCTTGATGAAAAGGTAACTGTTCAAAAGATTAGAAGTTCCCCGGCAGATAAGATAGTAATAAGTCCGTTGACTCTGACAAGATTAAGCCGGGAGAGTGACACTAGATATATCGGCACCCTCCTGGATGGATTGCCCCTAATAGAGGGGGATATTATTAGAGCCAATCTATTTGGGACTCGTAGTCAGGATTTTACAGTTCTTAGTACTATCCCAAAGGGGGTAGTGCTGATTAACCCAGGAACTATAATTGAAGTGAAAAAAAAGGAAGAGATAGAGGCTAAAGGGTCCAAAATTTCTTACGAAGATATTGGGGGGTTAAGTAAAGAATTACAGAAGGTTAGAGAAATGATCGAGCTTCCTCTGAAATACCCTGAGATTTTTGAGCGTTTGGGGATAGACCCTCCAAAGGGAGTATTACTCTATGGACCTCCTGGATGTGGTAAGACGTTAATTGCCCGTGCTGTAGCGAATGAGACCTCGGCCTATTTTACCCATATTACTGGTCCAGAGATTATGGGGAAATATTATGGTGAGAGTGAGAGCCGACTGAGAATGGTTTTTGCAAAAGCACAAACTAATACACCTGCTATTATATTCATTGATGAAATCGATGCTATTGCCCCCAAAAGAGAGGAAATGGGAGGAGAAAAACAGGTAGAGAGGAGAGTAGTTGCTCAGCTGCTCTCTCTAATGGACGGATTAGAGTCACGTGGTAATGTAATCGTTATTGCTGCAACGAATATTCCTAATTCTATCGATCCTGCTTTAAGAAGACCAGGGAGATTTGATAGGGAAATTGAGATCAGTATCCCTGACCAAAGGGGACGCCTGGAGATTTTGCAGATTCATACCCGTGGTATGCCTCTAGCTCAGGATGTAGATTTAGCTCAGGATATAGATTTAGAAAAGTTATCCCAGATCACCCATGGTTTTGTTGGTGCTGATTTGGAAGCGTTATGTCGTGAGGCAGCGATGAATGTATTGAGGAGGATAATGCCGGATATTGATTTTCAATGGTGTGGGATTCCCTATGAGACTCTATTACAGCTCGAAGTAACAATGGCTGATTTTGGAGAGGCTTTAAAGGAAGTAGAACCTTCAGCTATCAGAGAGGTCTTTATTGAGATTCCAAATGTGAAATGGGAAGATGTAGGGGGTTTGGGATATATAAAGCAAAAGTTAATGGAAGCTGTAGAATGGCCATCTAAATATTCTATTCTATTTGAGAAGGCAAAGATAAGACATCCGAAGGGAATTCTCTTTTCTGGACCTCCAGGTACAGGTAAAACACTAGTGGCTAAAGCATTGGCTAATGAAAGTGGGGTTAATTTTATCTCAGTTAAAGGTCCTGAATTGATGAGCAAATATATAGGGGAATCAGAAAGAGGGGTAAGAGAGGTGTTTAGGAAGGCAAAACAGGCCAGTCCCTGTATTATCTTCTTCGATGAATTTGAATCGTTGGTCCCTGAGAGGGGGCCCTCCTCGGATTCTCAGGTTACAGAGAGGGTGATTAGTCAATTCCTTACCGAGCTCGATGGACTGGAAGAACTGAAAGGTGTACTAGTTCTAGCTGCTACTAATAGAAGAGACCTTATTGATCCTGCTATTTTAAGACCTGGAAGGTTTGATTTTATTCTGGGATTTCCACTCCCTGATGAAAGCACAAGGGAAGAGATCTTCAAGGTTCATACGAGAGGAAAACCTCTGGCTCCTGATGTTAGTCTAAAAGGACTAGCTAGGAAGATGGATGATATGTCCGGTGCAGATATAGAAGCCATCTGTCGAGAAGCTTCTATGATAGCAATTAGAGAAGCTATTAGAGATGAATGTATGGATAATTTTCGGATCTCTCAAAAGTATTTTGATATGGCTATTGAATGGTTGAAGAGGCAGAAAGGAGAAATGGATGTCTTACCAGGGTAGATATTTCTATGGGATTATAGAGGAACCACAGTTTAAGAAATTTGAATTTTCTGGAGTGGGAGGGGAAGAGGTATATACAACTAGTTACCAGAATCTTTCCGCAGTTGTAAGTAATATTGAAGTTGGAGAGATAGATCCTATTAGAAAGAATGTACTTGCCCATACAGTAGTTCAGGATGAGGTTCTAAAAATTTATGATCTTCTTCCTATGGGCTTTGGAATGATAACCAATAGTGGGGAAGAGGTTATGAAGTTATTAGAGAAAAATTATCAGACGATTCTAAAAGAACTAAACCGACTTAAGGGTAAGATAGAGGGCGAGGTAAAAATCTTCTGGGACGAGGAGGCTATAATGAGAGAACTTCAGAACGAAAATCCGAAGTTCTCCAAGCTTAAAGCCAAGATAAGAGAAGCTTCATCTCCCGTTGAAGCGCAGAATCTACTTGCGGAAGCTGGTAGGTTGATAGAGCATATTGCTATGGAATGGAAGACTAAATATGCCGAGCGTGCCTATAATATCCTTAAAGACCTATCTATCGAGGCTAAGCTAAATGAGCCTTTTGGAGTTAAGAATATCCTAAATGCTTCTTTTCTGCTGGAAAGGACTATGGAGAATAAATTTAAAGAAGAAATCTACCGATTAGATAGTGAGTATCAGGATAGACTAGATTTCAAATATGTAGGTCCCTTACCACCCTATAATTTCGTCAAAGTAAAACTGGAGCTGTAAGATGCTTGGACTCTCACTTTTATATGATATTTTTATAGGTGTTCCCTTTACCCTTGGAGTGAAAATACTGGAGAAACTGAGGGATGAGATAGATAAGGAGCGCCTTATAACGGAAGATTCGATCAAGAAGAGGCTTCAGCAGCTACAACTATTGTTACAGGATGGAGAGATAAGTGAGGAAGAGTATGAAGAGTTAGAAGCTAAACTTATTGAAAGACTAAGAGCGGTAAAGGGAATATAGTCAATGACCCCGCCCATGAAGGGCGAGGCTTGAGGGATCAAGCCTACGTTGACTAAGGGTAAGAGTTTCCGCCGACTAGTCTTTTTATGAAAGTTAAGGAGGTAAATAAATGGCTATGCAGGCAACCAGGGATGGATCTTCTACCCTGGTGGATGTAATTGATCGCGTATTGGATAAAGGGCTTGTTATTAATGCTGATATCTGTGTTTCAGTAGCCGGGGTCGAACTTTTAGGGATAAAGGTGAGGGCGGCTTTAGCTTCTTTCGAGACGGCAGCCAAGTATGGGTTAGAATTTCCTAGTGGAACAAATTATGAAACAGCTGCCTGGAAAGAGGTAAAGGTAGCTAAAGAGGAGTGTCCACAATGTGGAAAGAGGGTTCCTGCCGAAGAACTTATGAATGAAGGCTGTCCATGGTGTGGATGGATGAGTGCAAAGGCAAAGAAAGCTAAGCCTAAGCTAGCCCCTGAAATATCGGTAGAGGGATAGAATATGCCAGAGGATAAGAAAAATAGATTCAAAGGTTTATTGGGGCTTGATCCTACTTTAGGGGTAGGAGGCAAACTTTTAGACTATGTAGAAGAAGCACATGAAAAAGAAAAGACATTAAATAGTGATTACTATGCCTTTTGCCCAAAATGCGGTAAGAGACAGGTTAAGGTAAGTTTAATTGAAAATGGATGCTTCCTCTGTGGCTGGAAAGGAAAAGAAGAGGAGATAGAGAAGGCAAAACCAGGAAACGTAGAAGGAACTTCAGGATATAAAAGTATCTGCCCTAATTGCGATGCTTCTGTCATTACGGAGGAATTTCTGGAAAATGGGTGCTGGAAGTGTGGATATAAAAAATGAGGGTAATTTGACTCAATTTCTTGAAAATCTTGATGAAAAGAGCCGGGCTTTACTCTGGTATCTGTGGTGGCATAGGCATGCCAATATATCTGAATTAAGGGAAGTTATAGATGTTTCAAGTGATTTTGAGGTTTTACATAGGTTGAAAGAAGTCATAAATGAGAAAGCCAAGAAGCTCTTAGGTAAGTTGATAGTAAACTTTGAGCCGTCGAAAATAGATCCTTATACTGGAGAAAAGGTCTTTTTTAGCTGGTGGCTTCTGGATGAGGAAGATAGTACTCTTTTAGGTGAGAATAAGCAACTGGTTGATATATTCAATGAGAAAGATAATATTACTATAATTGCCCAACTACCTGCTACAGTAGATTTTACCTCTCCAGAAATACAATTTAAGAATAGTATATTGAAAATAAAACTAAAGAAGGTAGAGAAGAATGACTGAAAAAGACAAAGATGAAGAAAAAATAGGTGGAGTAACTCAGGGAGTCCTTCACGGATTAGGGAGAATTATCCCTGGCTTTGAAGAAATTATAAAAGGTTTAGAAAAATCTACCGCTTTCCAGGAAAGATTAAAAGTGGCTAATGAAGAGATAGAAAAGAGGTTAAAAAAAGCCCCAACAAGGGGTAGGAATAATGTCATTCCACCTGAGAATACACTAAAGGTGAACCAAAACGCTGAGAGAGAATTGTTGATAGATATATTTGATGAAGGAAGTTATCTAAGGATAATTGCTGAGATGCCAGGTGTGGACGAAAAAGAGATAAAAATTGAAATAAAGGATAACCTACTTATACTTTCTACCCCATCTGCTAGGTATAAGTATTACAGAGAGATAGAGCTACCCTGTTTGGTAAAAAAGGAATTTAACTTAGTTTACAAGAATGGTATATTAGAGATCAAATTGGAGAAGAGATAATAAATGGCTATTGATATTGATGCAGATAACCTCAAACAGGGTGTTTTGGGTTTGGTAATCGCCCTTGTGGAAATTATTAGGGATGCCCTGAAGATTCAAGCATTTAAAAGGGTGGAAAGCGGCATTCTTACCGAGGAAGAATGTGAGAGGTTAGGAGAAGCACTTATGGATTTAGATATTGCAATCGAGGAGATAAAGGAAGAGCAGGGGATTACAGAATCTGTTCAGGCTATAAGGGATGGATTAGATGAGATTGTCGATGATGTAGTAGATAGAATGGTTAACCCTGAAAGATGGAAAGAAGAGGCGAAAGAAAAAGGAATATAAGGGATGGATATGGAAGAGATATTTTATGCTGTGTTGGCTTTACATATAGCTGGTAAACCTGTTAATAGAGAGAATATAAAAGCTATCCTTAAAGCTGTAGGGACACCGATCGATGAGAAGGCGCTTGATGCTATGGTACTCTTTGTTGAGACTTTGGAAGCTGCTCGTAGGGAGAGACAGAGGACTATAGATCCCAGAATCATCAAATTTCTAACAGATGAGCTAGAGCGACAGAAGGTAAAGACAGAGCGACTGGAAGCCCTTTTAGATGAACTAACCAAATCTGTTACTCTATCAGAGGCTTATGAGTTTATACCTTCTGAGCGAGATACGGCTGAGGCAGAAGAAATAACTATTGAAGAAACTGAAAGTATCCCCCGGTATGAGGGAAGATATGTGTACGGAGTGGCTATGGATGGGAGAGAGGTGAATCTTGGTCCGATAGGAATAGATGGTAATGAGGTCTATACTATACCTTATAGGGGCCTTTCAGTTATTGTGCATAACTGTCCTCCTGAACCATACCAATCTAACGATGATGAAATAGTAAAAAACTGGATAAGAACCCATCAGAATGTCCTTGATGTGGCAAAGGAACAATTCGGTACTATTATACCTATGGGCTTTGATATCATACTACAACCTGATGATGCTACTTCTCCCGATCAAGTTGTAAGAGATTGGCTTAAGGAAGATTATGATAGGCTCTTGACTGTGATGGAAAAGATAGAGGGTAGGGATGAGTACGGAGTACAGATTTTCTATGATCCAAAGGTGATAGGTGAGCTTATTGCCAAAAATAATGGGGAGCTCGAAAAATTAAAGGAGGAAATAGCTACCAAATCGCCAGGGCTTGCCTATATGTATAAACAGAAGATGGAAAAGCTAATAAAGGAAGAAATGGAAAGGCTTGCTGAAGAATGGTTTAGAGATTTCTATAGTAGGATTAAAAGGCATTGTGATGATATTGTTATAGAGAAAACTAAAAAAGTTGAGAAGGATAAGATAATGCTAATTAATCCCTCCTGTCTTGTAGTCAAAGAGAATGTTGAGAGCTTAGGTGAAGAGCTAGAAAAGATCAATAGTATAGAAGGATTCTCTGTCCGTTTTACCGGTCCATGGCCTCCATACAGCTTTGTCTCCAAGCCAACGATAACAACCTCTAATATAGGAGGATAAAATTGATGCTACATAATTGTCAAGGGACTGGAAAAGTCAGCCGTTCCCATAAGCTAATCTCTGGTATCTGTGCGGAAGGATAGATAAATAATGGAACCTACTAGAGATACACATGCTACATTAGTAGACCTCTTGGATAGAATTCTAGATAAAGGCTTAATACTTAATGCGGATCTAATTATCCATATAGCTGGCATCCCTCTTTTGGGAGTTAACCTAAAGGCTTGCCTTGCTGGAATGGAAACGATGCTAAAGTATGGTATCTGGCAAGACTGGGATGAGGCACAGAGGGTGATTGCCACTGAAGAAGAGAGGAAGAAGAAAAAAGTTCCCTTAGCTCCACAGGAAGATGTCTTCCTAAAGATATTTGCCTCCCTGTGGTACAGTAAAGGTATCTATCATACCCGGAGACCGGGGCATCTATACATCACCGATAGAAGGATATTCTTATTTAGAAAGGAACCAGCTGAAGTACTATTTCATTGTATGTATAAGGAGATAAAAGGAATCAGTACTGAAAGAAAGGCAAATATTACTGGCAAAGAGACGGATTATCTCTATCTATGGCTTAACTCAGGAGAGATCGTTAAGTTGCATCCGACAGATGCTCAGCTTGTTAGAGAGACAATAGAAGAAAGAATGAAATTACTGGGGCTAGAGTTGAAGAAAGATATCCCCCTTCCTATACTCGATGAGGTAGCAATAAAGTTTTTATCTGAGGAAGAAGAAATTATCCATTCGGGAAAGATATCTTATCTAGTGGCTGAATCAAGACCGGGGGGTATTACCACCGAGGTATGGAAGCCGGGACATTTATATCTGACTGATAGGAGGTTAGTCTGGTGGTACGATTTCGATGGCAGGATTGCTTCTGAATTACCTCTTGAGAAAATTCTGGGAGTTGAAATAAAAAGAAAAGATTTGGGTGATATGTTAAAGAATAAATCTGTTTTAGATTTGGCTTATAAGAATGGTAGTAATAGAATTGCCTCTTTCTCTAGTAGTACGGAGGGACTAAATGAGTGGGAAAAAATAATAGGTGAGGTTATGATAGAATACGACAAGACAGAAGAGTGCCCCAGGTGTGGCAGAAGGGCACCTATAGATAAGCTGCTTAAAGAAGGCTGTTCAATCTGTGGCTGGGTAAGCCCCAGGCTTAGAAAAAAGGAGATAGAAGCTTAAATGGATATTGATGAAATAATTAGAAAAACCCAAGAAACTTTTACTAGACTTACCAAGATACCTATCGATGGAATTACTGGTATATCAAAGACTGACCAGGGGTGGATGGTAGCACTAGAAGCACTGGAGAGAAGAGCCATACCTGATACTATGGATATACTAGGACTTTATGAGGTTCGCCTCGACAATGATGGGAATCTTCTTAATTTTGAGAGAAAGAAACTCCGTAAACGCGGTGAAACAGAGGGGGGAGAGTAGAATGAGTGCATGGAATAAATGTCCCAGTTGTGGAATCACTGTCAGTGGGATTGCCGATTACTGTCCTAATTGTGGAGAACCCTGGACTATAGAATGTCAAAATTGCGGAATAACTTGGCGATTCTGGGAAAATTATAAATTTTGTCCCAATTGTGGAGCTAAGGTAGAAAAGCGTGGTGTCACCAGAGGAAAGCAGAAGGTAGGACCAGGGGTTGGAAAACCAAAGGTTATTTAACCCAAGCTCCGCATTTTAGGAACGCATCACAATTTGTGGCTCTTTGAGGGAAAGTGTGAAGGGAAGTTAAGCACATTCGAGGAGGATATGTTGTCGGAAATTATCAAAGTTTCGATATCCGTATCCTCTCTGTTTGATGAGCTTAATCTCGTTATTGATCCCCTCGGCTAAACCATTGTTTATCCTCTCTATAAAGTAATTCAAACTCTCCTCCCACCAAGAGCGAAGAGTATTTACGAATTTGAATAAAGTTCTTACCGCTTGCTCTACCTTATGACACCAAGAGGAGAAAAATCTCTCTTCGCTTTATCCCATCCCTTGATCTTCTCAAAGATAGGGCGAAATTCCTCCTTCAAGAAATGAGTTCTAAGCAAATAGATTTAGTTCTTCATATATTCCTAAGGAGGAGATAACCGATCTAGCGGGAGATATGTCCTTAGAAGAGAGATTAGAATTATCTGAGAAAAAGATAATCGAGGGCGCTCTAAAAGAGGTGGGAGGAAATCAAAGCCGGGCTGCCAAGATGTTAGGTATATCCCGATATAAATTGCGTTATCGAATGCAGAAGTATGATCTACTATAGTAGGTTGTGTGTTTTTACACTATATGTGGGAAATCACACACATATTATAATCCATTACGTGAAGTTCCCCGAGGCTTGCCTCGGGGTTTTCTTGGCATGATTATATAACCTAGCTATCCTCTCGATATGTTTCCCTAATGGTGCAGGAGAGTATCATCTATTACCATAAAACCTTCCTTAGTGTTCACTCCCCTTCTTGCTAAAGAAGACATCTCTGAAGAAAGATTGCTTTTGTTACCACTACTGAGGAAAATTCTACTATGGATATCACTTCTTACTTCCTCTTCCTCACATCTCCCCCATCTGTGTTAATTTCCATAAATGTATTTAATATCACTTTTCTATTTCAAGGCATACATCTTTAAGTGATAGTTATATTGATTTTGCAGAAACTTCCCCTCGGTACTTTGCAGGATATATAATATGATATAATATTAACATTTTCTATCGTGTTGCCTTTGCAATATAACAATCGCAGAGGAACTCTTTTGATTAAAGGTATGATATTTGCTCTTTATAGATGTTAGACGACTCAAGTACTACCTAAGTGCATATATCTACTATTTTAACTTCTGATATCTAAAAGCAGGGAATATTTCTCCCCTTAAAGTTAGGATATAGTGTTAAGGAGGGGCAGATGTAATGGTTCCAGAGAAGCTTTATAAGATCGGAGAAGTTGTGAGGTACAGTAGTTTTTACAGGCGAGTCATTCATAATTATACCCAGATCGGGTTGATCAGATCATCTTTATCAGCCCAGCGGGATAAATTTTAGATGAGATGCTCGCTTTTTTTGATCTTTGTGCTGTGGACTACATAATCTTTCCTTTTCGCAGTAAGGGGGTGTTAGATCGAGTTAGAGCTGCTTTGCGATCCAGCCGACTGATGAGAGAATTACGAAGACGCAATCAGGAACTTGTTATTTTGAAGGGAATATCTGATATAGCTAATCGATCTTCAAGTTTAGGTGAGCTATTATAGAGATCACATTGCGATTCTGCACTAAACCCTAATAATGAATTAGTGTTGGAAATAAATATTTTCAAGTTCGCTTATAGTGAGTGCTTTCTACTTTCAGATCTTTGCATTTAGCTACGGAGAGAGCTTCTAAAAGGCAGTTATAATGTGATTCAATATTTGGAAATCTTGAAGTAAATGGGGGAGCATAAAGATTAAGGAATCGCAGTCCAATTATATCAGTCAGTTCAGTCATCCAAATTGTAAGAAGTTGAATCGCTATTTTTCTCTCTATAAGCTAATCATAGACCTATTGTTTCCAAGATTATGTGACATCTATAAATATAAGGAAAGGGGGGAAAGAAAATGGCAAATGCCCAGATTCTAGCTGTTGAAGATGAGAAAATCGTAGCTGAGAACATACGAGACAGGTTGAAAAGTTTG
>CAZSTA010000079.1:0-11587 GCA_964609495.1 uncultured bacterium
AAATCTTCTGCCTTTTGGTCTTTGAACTTCTAATCGGAGTACCATATTCTTAGTTTCTCGCTAAGGGGGTTCAAGGTATAATTCTCCCTCACCCTATCCCTCTCCCACGAGGGGAGAGGTAAAACTGAGATTGAACTAAAGCCTTTTAGTCCCCTCCCTTGATGGAAGGGGGTTAGGAGGAGGGTGATAATTAACAAGATTCTTTGATAGCCTTATTAATTCAGCAAGAACCAAGATGGGAGGGGTTAGGGGGGTGATCTAAGGAGAGTTCGAGATCTAACAGGAGAAAAATCTTCAATAGCCCGATTAATTTAGCAAAGACCAATAGGTAAAAGGTAGTTCACATGATCTTCCTCATTACAATTCTGATATCCCGAAAGCCGAGATTTTGCCAGAAACTCCTTCCCGACTCGTTTCTCTCAGCCACACTTAATTCTACATCCAAAGCCCCTTGATCTCGAAGCCAAACTATCGCACCTTCCACTAATTTTCTTCCAATCCCTTTCCCCCTAACCTCCGGCAGAACAAAGACATTAGCTATGTAACCTTGCACCCGTTGTTTGAAGATAGGAGGTCTCTCTTTAAGATGAGCGTCAATAAATCCGACGGCCTTATCATCGAAACTGGCGATAAGTATTATCCCATCTCCCGCTCTTATCCTAGTTGAGTAGTAGTATCGCATTTTCTCTTCAAAATCGGGGAGGAGTTCGAAGTAAGGATCTAACTCCTCATGATATAGGGCTAAGTATCTGAATAATTCCACTAATTTATCTGTATCTTCTTCTTCAGCCGTTTGGATGACTAATTCGGAGCTTGCTAATAAACGCTCTTTTAGAGCCTCAAACAATTCACAAGGAGAGGTGAATCGTTGAGAAAGTTTCTCCATAGGACATATCTGGGTTTTATCTTCATTAAGGATAGCTGGAACGCTCTTTTCAAATTGACAATTTATTCCAGCCTCTTCGAGAATCGGGGAGGCTGAATTACTAAGGAGAGGTGTATATACTTCCCTTATTCCACCATATACTATTAACATAGCCGCGGCCCTTCCGATAATCTTGTCAGCCAAAGAACCACCCTCTATCTTCTCTTTCTTATCCTCTATCACTCTCAACAGAGGATGGAGCCCTTTCTCTTTACTCTGAAAGAGGAGCTTGCCATTCCTAATGATTATCAGAGATAGTTCTCTCTCAATCAGTAACTTCTTAGCTAAGGAGATATCATCCATAGAATCACCTCATCTGGATAAGATCAAATATCGGTATCTAAATCCTTGTTGAATCTATACATTAGAATGATCCCGATGAAGATCAAACCAAAGGTTACTAATAAAGCTCCGTTCATTCCCCACATAGCTCGGAATTGGATGGCTAAGAAGGGAGCGGTCATTCCCCTTATTCCCAAATGAGCCTTATGTAAGGATACATAGCGAGGGACCTGCCCCTTTTTAGCCAATCTGATCTGCGAATTTAATGAGCCTAGTTGTCCTCCTGACATCGCAAGACCAGAGATGATAAAAGCAGGGAGTATAAACCATGCATTAGAGAAGAGATTGCAGATGATAAGATATAAGAGAGGCACACTTCCCCATAGGGAGAAGGTGCGAACTAAGACGAAAGTTGGGAATTTGCGATCTATATATCTTCCCCAGAAATAAAAACCGATTAGCTTCAATACGGAAGCGGCGGAGTTAAGAATACCCACTTGGAAGTTGGAGGCATTGAGGATATCAACTAAAGCTAGAGGATATAAGGTTTTACCCATCAAATTTCCTAAGCCATATATGAAAAAGGATATCGTATAGCGCGTGTAGCGGGGATCCTCAGTGAATATCTTGAGGCTGTCCAGAACATTTTGTTTTCCTATCTTCTCATCAGGTTTTTCCTCTAAGCGATTGAAATAGAGACTGCCGATGATCCCAAAGATTGCCGCTATGGGAAATATGTAGCGATAATCAGTTGGCTCTACCATCAACTTTCCTGCGATGAGGGTAGAAACTATCATCGCTAGGGCGCTTTCCGTTTTGGATAACCCCATTGCCCTTCCACGCTTATCATCTGGGTAGATTTTCTTCAGTATCGCGGCTTGAGCTGGGCTAGAGATAGCTACTATTATTTGCGATAGGACCGAGATAATGACAAAAGTTTCCAAAGAGCGAGAAAAAAATGCAAGCAAAAACAACCCTTTTCCGACTATATTAGGGATAACAACATAAGGTTTCTTCCGTTTATTATCCATAAGATCGGCCCAGAAGAGGGTGGAGAAATGCCCGATGAAAGGAGTAGCAGCCATTATCGAGATTGTAAGGGTGCTAGCTCCCATTCTCCTAGCCAGTACCAGCAGAAAAGGAGTGGTAAAGCCGAAGAACAAACCTCCAAAGAAGCTAAATCGGGATTCGTAGTAATAGGTTTTCCTTATCTGTGAGGGAGCTATGCGATCAAAGATCAAATCTATCCCCTCTATCTAGCTTGTTAGGTAGTTTCAAATAAAAGAGAGGTCCTATCTTAGAGATAAATTAGGTATATATAATAAAGGTAGGAACTTTTATGCTTATGATAAAATGATATATGTTCATTCCCTTAATTCGTAACTCACTTTTTGAAATTACTTAAATATCAATTGGATTGTACTTAGATGAAGCCAAAATTTTAGTGGCTGGTATGCATCCCGATAGCCGAGACGTTTAGCTTCAAGACGATTCTAATATTCCGATTAATAACTCAAAGATCATATAAGGACAATAAGGTTTATTCTATATTATAACTTAGATAAGTGTGTTTTGCAAATGTTTTGACCTTCATTTCCAACACTTGTTGACTTCAAGGTGAAAATTTGTTATAATCAACTAATCCCGTTGAGGAGGGAGAGGAAGATCAGTTATGAAAGGAACACTAGTCGCTTTCAGAGGCACTAGGGAGGGGTTGGTGGTATCTATTAATTATGAATCCTCTTTTCGAGAGATTAAAGATAATTTAGAAGAGAGGTTGAAAGCGACCGGAGAATTTTTCAAGGGAGCTGTAGCTACTATAGATCTAGGAGGCAAGGATCTGAGTGGAGAGGAATTGGAGGAATTGAAGAAGGTATTAACTGAGGATTATGGGATGGTTCTAACTGGGGTGGTAAGTTCCTCGCAAAAGACAGTGAATATAGCGGAAGATATAGGCTTGTCCATAATCAACACTAATTCTAAGCCGATTCAGGAGGCTCCAACTGAGAAATATGAGACCCCTTGGCAAGAAGTTATTTCGCCAGCTGATACTCTGCTTGTAAAACATATCATCCGAGCTGGACAGTGTGTGGATTTCGATGGTAATGTGGTGATTCTAGGAGATATTAATCCGGGGGCCGAGATAATAGCCAGTGGAGATATAATCGTGTTAGGAGCTTTAAGGGGGATGGCTCATGCCGGAGCGACAGGAGACCAGGAAGCGATAATAGCGGCTTGGCGTCTGCAACCCATCCAACTTCGCATCGCCGATTATATAGCTCGTCCACCTGACAGTGAGATGATGGAACTAAGATCGTTTGAGGTAGCTAGAATAAGAGAGGGAATGATAGTCATCGAAGCCTATGAGCCAGGAAAATTCTAAGGCTTATTTTGGAATAATCAGGAGGCTCTTTATAATGAAACAAGAAGCAAAAGGAAAAGTGATAGTTATCACTTCTGGAAAAGGGGGTGTAGGAAAGACTACAGCCACCGCGAATATCGGCACCGGCTTGGCAAGTTTAGGGGAGATGGTAGTTGTAATCGATGCCGATATTGGATTACGTAATCTGGACTTAGCGATGGGATTGGAGAACAGGGTCGTATATGATCTTGTCAATGTAGCTGAGGGAGTCTGTCGTTTGAAGCAAGCTTTGGTAAGGGATAAGAAGTTCGATAATTTATACTTACTTCCTGCCGCCCAAACGCGAAGTAAAGAGGCGATAAAATCTGAACATATGAGATATATATGTGGACAACTTAAAGAAGTATTCGATTATGTCCTTATAGATTCTCCGGCTGGTATAGAACAAGGATTTAAAAATGCTATAATAGCGGCGGATATGGCGATAGTGATCACTACTCCTGAAGTGTCAGCGGTAAGAGATGCCGATAGGGTTATTGGCTTATTAGAGGCAGATGGGAAAAGAAATCCTAGATTAGTAATTAATCGTTTGAACCTTGATATGGTGCGCAGAAGGGATATGATGTCTATTGAGGATGTAGCTAATATCTTGGCGGTAAACCTGATCGGAGTGATCCCGGAGGATGAGAACATAATCGTCTCGGTAAATAGAGGGATCCCAACTGTTCTCCTTAACCACTCCTTATCTGGTCAAGCATTTAAAAATATATCAAGAAGGATAAGGGGAGAAGATGTTCCCTTTATGCAACTAGATTCAAAGGGTGGCTTCTTAACCAAAGTTAAAAGATTTTTGAGTAGATAAGATAAATCCATTTATATTTTATAACAAGGAGTGATTACCTTGTTGAAATTCTTTTCTAGGCTTTTAAAAAGGGAAAAAGCTAGCAAAGATACCGCAGTTGAGCGGTTGAGACTAATTTTAGTAGCTGATAGAGTAGATATATCACCTCATATCATGGATATGATGAAGGAAGATCTTATAGAGGTGATCACTAGGTATGTAGATATAGATCAGAGTAAACTTTCAATGAGCTTGGAGAAAGAAAAAGGGATAGTTGCTCTTACCGCCAGCGTCCCTATCAAGCAGGTTAAGAGAGAAGCTCTACAGTCACTATCTAACAAAATTGAGAGTGGCGAAATATAGATATTCAGTCTCAGTTGTCCTAACGAGTTTAAGCTCCTCTAAGTTATTTATACTGCTCTTACCCTTACTAGGGAGATCGGTCTATCTCCCTTCAGACTTTCCATCCTTTTGATTCTATACTAATATCCTAATTTATGAAGTCCTCAGGTCTAATATCCTTGAGGGATTCTTTATGCTTTTGGACTTCCTCTTCATCTATAGGCTTGTCGCTCGACGTTGCTCCCATTAATACCTTCTCAGCAACATAAATGGGGACTTTAGTGCGAAGAGCTAAAGCGATAGCATCACTTGGTCTAGCATCGATATCTACCATTCCTGCATTGGTCTCCAAGTTAAGGCGAGCATAAAAGGTGGAATCCTTGAGATCATCGATATATATGCTGACCATCTTCGCCTTTAGGTTTTGAAGGATATCCTTCATCAGATCGTGAGTCATAGGTCGGGGTGGTTCCAATCCTTCAATAGCCAGAGCTATAGCATTAGCCTCGAAGAAGCCTATCCAGATCGGAAGGACTCTCTCCTCGAATTCATCTACCAAGATGATGACTGGCACCATCGACTTCTGATCGAAGGCAATCCCTTTAACTTTCATCTCAATCATTGATTTCACCCCTTGAGGTCTTATTGACCTAATTTACCAGCGAGTATCGAGTCGATTTCAGTGATAGAAGGTTTTAAGGTAATCTATATCCAACTTGGCCTCCTCAGCCCATTCGCTATCAGGATAATCCCTTATTATACGGCTATATACGAATACCGCTCTCATATACTCTCTTACCCGTTGGTAGCAACTTCCTGCCCGATATAAAGCTATGGCCGCTAGCTCGCTATCGGGATAATTATCAGCGGTCTTCTTATATTTCTCCGCTGCTTTGTAAAGCATCTTTCTTTGCTCATATAATTCTCCCAGTTTGAACTGAGCATCATCAGCGAATTCGCTTTGAGGATTTTTTCTCAGTATATCTGTAAAGACGATTAGGGAATTAATGAATTGATTAAGCTCCATATAGTGATTCCCTAAGTTATATTGTATCCTTGGAGCGATATCATCCGGAGGATTAAGCTCAAGAATCCTTTCATACTCTATGACTGCTAATTCTCTCCTCCCCAAATTCGAGTAACAATCAGCGATTACATATTGAGTTAAAAGCGGGACTTCTAACTGGGGGAATTTGTTTATCTCCTCTTCATAAAGAGCTATTGCCTCCTCACACTCTCCGTTGAAAGCTAATTCCGTAACTCTCCCAAAAGCTGGCTTCTCCTCTACCGTCCCCTGATTCTTTCTCTGGTGGATACATCCAACTATTAAAATTATAAAAACTAGATAAAGAGCTATTACTCCTAAGCATATAGATCTTCTCTTAAACATTCTTCGCTCCTAGATATTAAGTATCTGTTATCCTAATATAATATTACCACATAACAATACAAAAGTCAAATATAATTCTAGGATGCATATAAAATCTGAGATCTAATTTACTTTGTATTACACCCTCCCCCTATCCCCCTCCCATCGAGGGAGGGGGGAACTAAAGAGATCAGCTCTATCTCGATGTCCCCATAAAAGGTAACTTTTTTGCAGTCAATAGAACTCATGGTTAAAAAAAGTTACCTTTTCCCCTCGTGGGAGAGGGTAAGCGGGATTTATATCTTCGACTGATAACCTAAAAACTAATAATAGGAGCTTATTTCTTTGAGACTACTTAAAGTAGAGAGAGATCTTAGATCCCCCCCTAGCTCCTCTCCTCCGAGGAGAATGAGTTAGTATTACGTATCCTCTACGATACGATTGAAGCTTGGTAGAGGCTATTTTAGAGATATCATCTGAGAGAACAAGATCATCTACTTACTTATATGAAAGCTGGTAGAATCTTTATTCCACTCGCACGATAGAGACTTGAGCTTATTATTTAGTTTATTTATATAACCCTGTCGATCCCTGCTTACTATCGAGAAGCCCTGATCGTATCCCTCGTAAGTGGAAAGAGGATTTTCGGTTAAACGCACGTTTTCTGAGGTGGCAACGGCTATTACCTCCTCCTCACCGGGAACGCCGCTGATCTCAAATTCTACATTCGATTTTGACCCGGGGATCCGATACTTACCCTTGTGGAGAAAGTTATTAGATAAATAGCGATTAGGTAGAATCACTGTAACCTCTCCGCTCGAACTAAGGTCAAAGAGGGTAACAAAGCAATCCCTATTAACCTCAACGATGAACCAAAGCTCATCTCCTTGCCTATAAGTAGCTCTATCTCCCTTATTAGAAACTACGTCGATCTTCAACTTTCCTGTGGGCAGTGGGCCACTATCATCGGGAGGTTTCTCGGTAGTCCAAGTTATAACTGGATGTCGTCCTCCTAGCAGGTCTTTATTGGTGGGATGTTGAGACGTCATACCTTTTTCATTCACATAGTATTGAGGGACATTAGCATTTATATAATCTCTAGCCTCTTGTATAGCGATCTCTCCATCCCCATTTTCGTCAGCTTCCCCGTTTAAGGCTTTTAAGAGGTGATAAGTGAAAACTCCATGGGCTAGCTTAGTGCTGGCCCAGGAATATTCACTAGGTCTGCTAGCTGTCAAGAGAAAACTTCCTTGTCGATCTAAATCAGCCTCTGTTCCCATTTCCTCTTCAGGAGGAAGATCTGGATCTCTATCTGCCCTAGCCATAGTCGCGGAGAGAGCGGCTCCTCCAGAGTGACAGGTATCGAAAAGAATTATGAGATTTTGAGATTTGATTCGCTTAATCAAATTGCTGAACTCATCATCTATTAGCCCTGTCTCTGGTTTTAGAACATCGGTATCGTAGGTAACGAGCATTTCGTCATAGATATCTTTTCCGCTCGGATCCCTACTCTTCTCATCCCCATCTTTATCCTCACAGTAATATCCATGCCCAGCGTGGAAGATGATCACTAGATCATCGGGCTTAGATTTGTCAGCCAGCCAGTTAAGACCAGCTACAATATTTTGCTTAGTGGCTTGATCATCGGTTAATAATCTAATGTGATCTTCTCCGAAGCTACCTTTTTGGATGAGGATATCTCTTATCCCCTGAGCATCTTTAGAGGTGAATTTAAGCTCATTGACATAATCAGATTGATAGTTACCTATGCCAACGAGTAAAGCCCAACGTTCAGCAGATAAGGCCTCAGAAGCAAAACTAAGGATTATCAGGGTGATAAGGATAAATATAATTCTACCTCTCTTCATTTTTAATCACTTCCTTTAATTCATATTTTAAGTAGGTTCAATTAAACTTGTTTTTAGTTTTCCCATTGTGAATTCAGTCCATAATTTGATATCGAATATCTCAGATAAAATACTAGGAAACTTTTCTGAAGCTATTTAAACCTTCGAGTCTATAGCGTATATACTTATAATAGTATTATATCATATATCATCCTATCTATCAAATAAAATTATGATATCTATAATACAACAGGGCATCGATAACAAAGTCGAAGGAGTTGATTTATCAAGCGTCGGTGATCTACCAATATGCCTTGAGATAATTAGAAATGCTCATTTATATTAAATAAGCAAAATTGGAGGAAAAGTTTCTTGATAAGTTGACATCATCTGAAATCTGTGCTATTATAATTACAAGATACGGGAGAAATCGATAGATCGGGATCTTTTCAAGTATTTGCTCAAAGTTATGATCAAGGGAGATCCTATTAACGCATCTCTCCTCTACGTTCTTTATCTATTCAGAAGGGCTTTCGTTAACTTGAGAAGTGGCTATGTAAAAATGGGGGTGAATGTATGTCTGGTCGGGTAGCTCTAAAGGGTAAAGTTATCTCCAAAAAAGAAGGTATCTCTGAGGTTTGGGTTTGGAATAAAACTGATGATATCGCAGTTAAGACTGATGGTGAGGGCTTATATTTATTCGAGGAATTAATGCCTGGGGTTAAGGAGATAGTGATTTGGAAGAAGGGATACATATCCACCTTTTTTACCGATTTTCTGTTGTCAGGAGAATATGTTAGAGATGTTATATTGGAGGAGAGAAAAGTTCAAGAAGATGAGATCTCATTTCTTACTTATACCTGTCCCATCTCCGATAAAACTTATGCTGGGTATCCTAACTTCGGGCAATTTATAGATTTTAAGACCGATGTTCTGCGCGCTTGTCAGATCATTCACGATATCGCGCGGAGAAATGGTCAGCCAGTTACCTGGGTTATAAACGATCAGGAATATACAAACCAACAGGGGTTGCTTCCCTACCTCAAGAAGTGGCAAGGGGAGGGAGATGCGATAGTAGTGACTTTAGAGCTGATCACTAAACCTCCCGAGGTAGATTTGAGGGATACTAAGCGGATTCTGAGGTGGATAGACAAGAAGTGCAAGGAAGTGGGATTAGCTATAGATGGGCTGTGGAGCATCAAATTCTATGAGAGCGATCTAAGAGCTATCTTGGAATTACCAGCAGAAGAGTTCCCTTGGACTAGAAACCTGGCTGGCTCCGCCTGGCATCAATATGGTATAGATGATTCTACCTGGGGAGGTTGCCCTTATCAACCTTATTATCCAGCTTTGAATAACATTAAGGGAGCTTCTAATCCTTCTGAGAACGGTGATATACTTATGCTGGAGTGGTTGAGTCGTGATATAAATGCTATTTTAAGGGGTGGTAATCCAGCGGTATTTTCCTTAGATCCTGCTGATCCAAACAGAGTCAAGGCCGGAGGTTTTTGGAATGAGGAGGAAGCTTTGGAATATTCTCTTCGACTTATGGAGGAATTGGTTAAACAAAAAGGGAGTAATGAGACTAATATCATCGATATAAATGAGGAGGCTAGAGGATGGTTTAGCGAAGGTCACGAAAAGACCTATATGTTAGGCAATATGTTATCCTATGGCCACCGAGAACTCGCTGAGAAAGTTGTCCAAGCGAGCTATAAAGATATATGGAGGATTTTCAGAGAGAGGCATAAAGAAACCCCAGAGCGTCTCTATGTTATAGGAAATTTAGATTATAGGCAACTAGACGAGGATAGCATTCTCTTCGAGAATGAGGAAGTTCAGATGTGTTTTCTGGAATCTAAGGGAATGTTGCCGATCAAACTCTGGGATTATACGAAGAGATATCCAGGAGGAGATAACATTCCCTATCCTCAGGAGGATTTGGGAAATATAGAGCTTATAGAATATAATGTTGACTATGGAGATGATACTATCATCATCTCAGCACTTATAAATAGCGATTTATCCCTGAAAAATTTTGGGATATCCTTCTGGGATTTAGATTTACCCGATAGATACGAGGTATTGGATAAGACCGATAATATATATCAGCTAAAGCGAGGATTATATGAGCATGCCTTCTTACATACAAAGTTAGAGCGGGGAGAAAACGTGTATGAAATCAGATTAGCTCTCTCTGAAGAGGGGGAAGAAATCTTATAAATATCCGTATCAGATTCCTTCAGTGTTATGAAATAGGCTCAACTCATCGGCACTATTTGATTTTTTGGTGCTCCTACTCTTTATATCTTTTAAGGTGTTTCTCTCCCAGAAGACACCATCCGAATATCCTTGAATAGTAGAATCTCCCTCGGCGATTTCCAATCTCTTCTGAGCATAGAGGCAATATTCCTCATCTATCTCCACCATAACGAAATTCCTCTTCGATTTTTTCGCCACAACCCCGGTAGTTCCTACCCCGGCAAATGGGTCAAAAATAGTGTCTCCTTCCTTAGAACTTGCCAGGATAATTTTCGCTATGAGTTTCTCTGGCTTTTGCGTAGGGTGAGGGGTGTTCTCTGGCATTGACCAGAAAGGAATGGTTATATCCGTCCAGATGTTTGAGGGGTAGGTTAGTCTAAATTTCCCATCCTCCTCTTCCCTCCAATCCTTGGGGATACCATTTTCCCGATAGGGAGCGATCACCCTTCTCTTTAATTTTACTGCCTCTGAGTCGAAATAATAATCCTCGGAAGCTGTGCAGAACCATATATCCTCGGAGTTATTCTTCCAATTACTTTTTGCTCCTCGTCCCTTTTCCCTTTCAAAGGTGATTCTATTTCTGACAATAAAATATTTTTCACAGACCAGATGAATTGCTGAAGAAGAACGCCAATCTCCACAGATATATATTGAGGCAGTGGGCTTCAGTAATCTTATCATCTTTCGAAGCCAAGAATCCATCCACTCCGTATATTGATTCACCGACATCTGCTTAAAAGAGCGAGTATTGAAGGTCTTGGTCAAGTTATAGGGCGGATCGATGAAGAGGAGGTCAACGAATCTTGAGGGTAGGAAATCCACTACTTCAAGAACATCCTGGTTGATGATCTTATTCAGTATTTGCTCAAGTGAGATAGGACTATCTATCTTCGATAATTTATGGCGATAATTTTCTCTCTCTTTATCCGATAGCGTTATTGTTCGGTTTCGTGGTGCTCTTGTCATCTTGTTTCCTCATTCGGGGTGGTGTTCATTATCCACTCCGATGTTTTCGCTTAATGATAGGACCGATGATTCGGTAGGCGAGCCTACTCTCCCCTCGACCATACGACATAGGTGAACCAAGATGTGCCCCACAATGGGGACAGTTTAGCTGAGGCATATCATTTGGACTTTGCCAGTCTGGAGAGACAAACTTGGACATAAAGGGTGAGGCAATAATGCGATCTAGATACATTCTAAATAGATGCCCAGGTCCATCTTTCTGATAGGTCCAAAGAAACCCTTTACATTCTCCGCAATAGATATCAAGGAACGTAGAGGCGCCTCCTCTCTTTTTGCGGAATCGATCCCTTTTAGGCTTAAGCCTCTTACTCATAGCTTATCTCTCCCTGCT
>CAZSTA010000079.1:11687-15044 GCA_964609495.1 uncultured bacterium
CTAGTGCCTTCATCAGAGCGTCCCTTGCTTACTGAGTATGGATTATATCTGATCACCTCTAAACCTCCCAAAACTGTCGAAGAAGCGCTCGATCTTCGGTTATCTTCCTCCTATTAGCACCTCAATGTCATAACTTCTCAGATCATCAGCTAACTTCTCCATGTGTTCCTTCTTCGGAGATAATAATCCTTTCAAGGGATATGGTCGTCCTAAACGGCGATATTTATCCTCGGCTAGACGATGATAGGGGAGTAGCTCTATCTTGGGATCGCCTTTTAGATTCTCGACAAATTCTCCTAATCTTCTTATATCCTCATCCGAGTCATTATAACCAGGCACTATCGGGGCTCTGAATATTACGGCTTTTCCAATGTCGGTTATAACTTTGGCGTTATTTAAGATCAACTCGTTGGGGACTCCGGTGAATTTCAGATGTTTATCGGGGTCTAGGCACTTTAGATCGTAGAGGACTAAATCCACATACTCCAATAGTCCCTTTAGAATACCCTCTCGAACATATCCACTCGTATCAATCACCGTATGTAAATCTCCCTCCTTACATTCCTTCAATAGCGCTAGGGAAAACTCCTTCTGATAAGCTGGTTCACCGCCCGATAGGGTAACTCCCCCTCCCGAGGTCTCATAGAAGGTTCTATCCTTCTCTACTTCAGTTATCACTTCCCCAACGGTCATCCGCTTGCCGACTATGGTTAAAGCCTCGGCATCGCATACCCTGGCACATCTTCCGCAAACATTACAGAGCGCTCGGTCAATTATATGCTCCCCATTGGATATCTTATGAGCGCCGGTGGCGCAAACTTCGAAACAATTGCCACAGTCGATACACCTACTCTCAAAGAAGAAAAGCTCTTGCATCTTCCTAATCGATTCGGGATTATGACACCAAAGGCACCGCAAGGGACAGCCCTTCAAGAATACAACGGTTCTTATCCCTGGGCCATCGTGAACCGCGAATCTCTCTATATCGAAGATCATTCCTCTTATTTCATCGCTGTCCGACACTTAGATCACTCCTAGATAACAATTTAGCCAGTTCAAGATATAATTCTCCCTCATCTTGTCCCTCTTCCACAAGGGGAGAGGGAACGTATATAATCATAGCATATTGAGAGAGCGAAGTCAATTTTTTCTCACCTCGAAGATGAGGAAGATCGGTATCCTCTTTTCCGAATCGAACTCCGGTATGTTCTCAAAGCCTTCGAGCTTCGGTTGAGGCTCAACTACTTTTCTTATCTCAAAGCCAGCTTCGATCAGGGTATTTATATAGTCCGATAAGGTTCTATGATAAGAGCTTATGGGAGAGGAGAACCAATTGTATATTATAAATCTTCCTGTATCGAAATATCTATCTATTATCCGATATAACTTATCCTCGACTCTAGTGCTATCCTCGGGGACCCTTAGCCATCCGCATACGGAGGGACTGGCAAAACAGGGATGCAAAATAGAGAAGATCATCCTTCCCCCGGGCTTTAGAACTCGACATAGTTCAGCTAGAGCGCCCTTGTAATCCCTGACATCTATCAAAACAATATTAGAAATTATAACCTCAAAAGTATCTCCAGGGAATATACTCAGATCGCTTAGACTACCATTGTAATATTCTATACCTAGAGGATCTTGCCTCTCTCTTTTCCCGGCTATTTCGATGAACTTCGACGAGAGATCTACTCCAATCATCCTTGCTCCTCTTTTGGCTAGCAGTCTGCATAGGTATCCTGCTCCACAGCCTGCATCGAGGATAACTTTATTTTCAACATCCCCTAGCAAGTCGAATAAGTGGGGATCGATGATATATTGACGATTGACATCTCCGTATTCATTGTAACGCGAATCAAGATCCTCGGCTACCCTGCTCCACATCTCGTTTATATCCTTATCAGTGGTGGCCTCATCATCTTCAGGGCGAACTAATTCTATACAAAAATGGTTTTTATAATCCTGCTTATCACTTAATCCTATTCTTTCCCTCTCCCAATCCGAGTTCGATTGCCAAGGGTGTTCTCCTAAATACTCCAGCTTATCTAAAGCAGGATGTTTCCCTCCACATAGCTTGCATCCTAGCTCGTAAGCGTAATCCCATCCCCAAAACGGTTTGTTATCGAATACCCTTGATTCGGCACATCTATAGCAGATAAATTGTTCTTTCTCTGGACACCAAGTTATACCGTTGAAATGAAACTCTTCACCACAGATCGAACATCTGTATCTCCAGTGCCAATCGCATCTTGGGTAATTCGAATCGAGATTACGAGTAGCTTCTCTTATCGAATATTCAGGATCGTGGCTATGGATCAATTCACAATACTTACAATTTACCATCAAAGTCCCTCCTGACCATAGTTTTTCGTGCTGTATTGACATATCGCTTATTCTCTGCTATAATTCAACTTGATGTTGTAATCCATATAAGTTTAGCATATTTACTGGGTGTTTTCAAGTTACAATTTTTGTTTAAGGAGAGTGATTTACTTGTTAAAAACTAACAAGGATAAACTAGTGATGATGTCAGTGCAAGGAACGGTAGCTAATCCGGAGAGGCGTCAAACGTTCTTGATGGACTATGCGGGACAGCCAAGATTTTTCCCAGGTACTGGAGGAATAAGCTATAATGTTAAAGTTGGTGATCCTGCTTTTGGATGGGCGGCAGATCACGTTGAGCCTGGTGTATCTACGACCTTAAACGAGGAGAAGAGATTTGATCCCCCAACTCGAGCTTATAACATCCTGACTTGTGTGGGGAATGAGGCTAGACTCGTATCTGGCGATGCTAAGGGGAATAAGGGGATCGTTACCGGTTTTCATGGGGGAGCAGAGCATGTTATGGTCGATTTTCCCGATGAGACTATGGGGAAGATGTCCCATGATGATAAGATCTTAATTAAGACTTATGGGCAAGGGTTAGAGCTTCTCGATTATCCTGATATAAAAGTTTATAACATCGATCCAGATTTGCTGTTGAAGCTTAGCATCGAGGAAAATGGTGATGGCACTATAACTGTTCCCATAACAGTTGAGATCCCAGGGAAGCTGATGGGCTCTGGCGTTGGTTCAACCGATGTGGGGAGTGGCGATTATGATATTATGACCGCTGATAAGAGCCTAGTTGAGAAGCATAACCTCGATAAGATCTGCTTTGGGGATTTTGTAGCTATAATGAATCACGATAACACCTATGGAAGGAGCTATAGAGAAGGAGCAATTACTATCGGGATTGTGATTCATAGCGATTGCTGCCTCGCAGGGCATGGTCCTGGAGTAACTACTCTGCTCTCCGCCAGCAAACCCCTGATAAAGCCGAAGATAGATGAGAACGCGAATATAGCTAAGATTATG
>CAZSTA010000080.1:0-15039 GCA_964609495.1 uncultured bacterium
ATTGCTGATCGATGTGTTAAGGGTTATGGAGGCTGAGAAATTCGCCTTTGAACTCACAGAACCTCTCAAGCCAGGAGTTATCAAAATCTTTGATGATGAAAGTTATACCTGTGTAGTTATGCCAGTGAGGATCAGCAGTTAGCTAGGTTTAGTTGATAATAGAAAGGCAGATCTCGATCTGAGATCTGCCTTTAATTTCTTTATCAGCTATTTCTCTCAATCCTCTTCCGAAATTTTCGGTGAATCTTCATCGCTTTCTGGCTTCATATGAGGAAATAGGATCACATCCCTTATCGATCTCGAATTGGTGAAGAGCATAATTATCCTATCTATCCCCATTCCCAAACCGCCGGTGGGAGGCATTCCATACTCTAGCGCTCTGATGAAGTCTGCATCCATCCTATGAGCTTCAACATCCCCAGTCTCCCGCTTCTTAACTTGTTCCCTGAAGCGTCTCTCTTGCTCTATCGGATCGTTTAACTCGGAAAAGGCATTACCTATCTCGAATTTGGCGATAAATGGTTCGAAACGTTGCACCAGGTTCGGATCGTCTTCCTTCTGCTTGGATAAGGGGGATAAGCCAGTAGGATAGTCGGTGATGAAGATGGGTTGAATTAGGTTGGGTTCAACTGTATGTTTAAATATATCATCCATAATCTTGTATATATCAAGATCGGGATCAACTTCGACTTGAAGCTTTTTAGCTACCTCTAGCATCTCAGATTTATCTTTTATCTTAGAAATGTCTATCCCAGCATACTTTTCAACAGCCTCATAATAACTTAATCTCTCCCAGGGGGCCGCAAGATCGATCTTCATTCCGAGATATTCGATAGAGGTGTCGCCTAAGATCTTTTCTGCCAAATGAGGAATCATAGTCTCGAATATCTCCATCATACTCTCATAATTGCCATAAGCCTCATATAATTCGAGCATAGTAAATTCTGGATTATGACGCGTGGATATCCCCTCATTACGAAAGTTGCGATTTATTTCATAAACCTTCTCGAAGCCACCTATGATCAGCCTCTTTAGGTATAATTCTGGGGCTACGCGTAGATATAGATCTATCCCCAGGGCGTTATGATGGGTTATAAAGGGACGAGCGGTAGCTCCTCCAGGGATTGGCTGCATCATAGGAGTCTCCACCTCTATAAATCCTCTAGCGTCAAGGAAGTCACGCATTCCCTTTATAATCTTACTCCTAGTTAGGAAGGCTTCTCTTACGTTATCGTTTATGATCAGATCGACATAGCGGTGGCGATATCTTATCTCTGTATCCTTCAGTCCATGCCACTTCTCAGGAAGGGGACGTAAGGATTTGGTTAGGAGAACAAAGTCATTAATCCAAATGGTAACCTCACCCGCTCTTGTTTTGAAGAGCGTTCCTTCTACCCCTATCCAGTCCCCGATATCAAGAGCTTTAAACAGCTCATATTTATCCTCACCAGCGGTGTTCACATTAGCATAGATCTGTATCTTTCCTGATATATCTTTTATATCGGCGAAACAGGCTTTACCATGACGGCGGATAGCCATAATGCGTCCAGCTACTTTCGCCTTTCGCCCTTCAACCTTCTCCCCCTTCTCGAGATAGGAGAACTCCTCCACCAGGTCCTTCGCAACATTGGTGCGATCGAACTTATCTCCAAAGGGAGCTATTCCCCTCTCTCGTAATTCCTGTAGCTTTTGCAATCTAACTTGTCTTTCATCTAAATCCTTCCTAATCCCCATCTAAACCCCCTTTCCTGAAAGCAGAATACATCAATATTCTATATCCACTATTTTATATCTTATAGTCCCATCCGGAACTTGAACTTCAATTGTATCTCCCTTTTTCTTATTCATAATGGCTTGTCCTACAGGAGATTCGTGGGATAACTTATTTTCCAAGGGATTAGCCTCTACTGGGCTTACAATTAGGTAGTGAGATTCAGATTCTCGCTCCATATCTCTTAGGACAACTCGAGAGCCAATGCCGATTGTTTCTCTATGGATAGTCTTGGGATCTATAATCTTAGCATCTTGCAATTTCTGCTCAAGGAATTTTATCCTATCCTCGATATAGGCTTGCCCCTTCTTAGCGCTGTCAAATTCGGGATCATCGGTGATATCACCGATCTCCAGAGCCTTTTTTACCCTAATCGCAGCATTAACTCTCTCCACTGTCTTTAGATGCTCCAACTCCTTTCGTAGTTCTTCATATCCCTCAGGAGTTAAATAAACCTCCTCTGTATTCATGTAGTATCACTCCTTTTCCTCATCAGCTCTCTTCCTAGATCCGTAATTAATTAGAAAAAACACCGCAACATTATAAAAAAAGAGACTCCTACCATATAGAGTCAAATAACCTGTCTTACCTTCTTGCGGTGTTTTTAAGACAGATATTATCTAAGTTCGAATCTATAAAAGACTCTTATCCATCATCAATTATACACTATTTAAACATATTTGTCAAGATACTAGAAGGAAAAACTTGGGATTTTGATATAAGAAAGATATTAAGTAGCTCCAAATAGATTAAATTATTATTCTCATATATTCCTCTGATCGCTAAAAATGGGCTCTCCAGCATATTTTTAAAATTTTCGAAAAAAAGTTTAAAAAGGTATTGACTTTTTTTGCTAAAGGGTGTATAATCTAATGCGCCAATAAATTAGAGAAATTAGGCGATATATTAAACGGAAAGGGAGAAGCTAAGAGAGTAATGGATAGGGATATATTTGCACCTCGTAAAGGGGTAGGGTATTCTCCAAGACATAGGGGGGATTCCGCGCTCTTTGTTAAGAGTATCCATCTGCTCTATTATCAATCTCAGGCTCTCTTGGTGTCTCAAATTCCGTTCCTTGACAGTATAGATTTCGTTTCCCAGATGGGGAATAACTGTCTCTGCCACCCGTCGTTGGTCGAAAGTCCAGGTTGATTTTCCGCCATGGGCGGTTGAGACGATCGTCCATGGCTTGTATGTGAATTTAATATATATTAAGATTAGCCATGAGTCGGTCAAGTCTGACTTATGGCTAATTTTTTTGTGTTATGGTTATAAGTGGAGGTGAATTATGAAAATCGAACTAATCGAGGGTGAGAGGAATACAAAATCTGAGGAGGTAGTTTGTATGTCTGAAAAAGCCCTGATTTGCGATAATGTTTGCAAGTATTTCGTCGAGAAGAGGCAAGATGACAAAAGGAGCTTTAGGGAAAAGCTTGGACAAATCTTTCGTAGCGAAAAGAAAAAGGTAAAGGCTGTTCACAAGATCAATTTTCAGATGGGAAAAGGAGAGGTGTTTGGCATCATTGGACCGAATGGATCGGGAAAATCCACCTTAGTCCGTTTGATCTCTACCCTTCTAATTCTTGATGAGGGAGAAATAAAGATCTTTGGGCTTGATGTGGAGAAGGATCGTTTCGAGGTTAGAAAGATGATAAATAGAGTATCGGTTGATGCCGCCTTCTTCAAGAAGTTATCTCCCCTCGAGAATCTGCGTTATGCGGCTCGCCTCTACGGAGTTCCAGTTAAGGAGGCTCAACAGAGAGCTATGGATATACTGGTTCGCCTGGGGCTTGAGGAAAAGCGTCTGAATATCTCTCTGGAGGGAATGTCCAGAGGGATGCAGCAAAAGGTAGCTATCGCTAGAGCTTTGCTCACCTCCCCGATCTTGTTGCTTCTCGATGAGCCAACCACCGGGCTCGATCCTAAGTCCAAGCGCTCTGTGCAGGGGTTCATCACTGAGATAAGAGATACCCATAATGCTACGGTCTTGCTGACAACTCACGATATGAATGAGGCGGAGCGTCTATGTGACCGAATCGCTATCTTGGATCGAGGAAGGTTCATAGCTATGGGAACTTTAGATGAGCTTAGGGCTAAAGCTAGCGAAGATGGAAATGACCATAGCGATATGAGCTTGGAGGATATATTCTTCGAATTAACTGGCAAGGGATGGGAAGGGGATGAGGAAGAGTGATAAATAACGCTACTCGAGAATTAAAAGCCACCTACGCCTTCGTGGAAAGAAATTTCACTTTGGTAAAGAGGTATCTTGGTTGGGATATCGTATTTATGTTCTATACGGTGATCAACACCTTGACCATCGGGTTGATCGGAGCGAGTCAAGGAAAAGATGCAGTGCTCTTCCTGGTGGTGGGAGCTATGCTTTGGGGTTTCCTCTCGTTCCTCTTCCACGAGGTCAGCGAATCAGTGTCTTGGGAGCGATGGGAGGGAACGATCGAATACACCTTTATGGCGCCCATCCATCGCTTCACTCACTTAGGAGGAATGTGCATCTACGCGATAATCTATGGGATCATTCGCTCCATAATCCTTATGATTGCGATAACTATCTTCTTTGATCTCAGCTTAGAAAATGCTAATTTGTGGGGAGCTTTAATTGTCCTTGTGATCTCCAGTCTCTCCTTTATTGGGATGGGATTGATGGCAGCGGTTCTACCGCTGATGTCCCCAGAGAGAGGATCGCAAGCTACTCATATCTTCCAAGCATTAGTTCTCTTAGTATCAGGGGTATATTATGATATTAAATATCTACCGACTTGGCTTCAGCCTTTCTCCTACATCTCCCCAGCGACCTACACTCTAAGAGCGATTCGGAAGGCTCTACTTCAAGGAGCACCATTGAATACCTTAACTTCGGATATCGCTATCTTGCTGATGATAGGTATCGTTCTGATTCCTCTGGGGCTTGTGGTCTTCAATTGGGGGGAGAGATATGCAATGAAGGTCGGCAAGCTAAAGAGAAGTGGATGAGGAGGTGGTAGCAGCGATGTTAGATTCGTTTCGAGAGTTAAAATCCACTTATGCCTTTGTCGAGAGAAACTTTGCCCTTGTCCGCAGATATTTCTGGTGGGAGATGGTTTTCCTCGTCTATTCGATGGTCAATATCTTAACTATAGGTCTGATCGGAGTTAGCCAAGGAGGGGAGAAGGTCCTCTTCCTAATCGTAGGAGCGCTATCGTGGGGCTTTTTCTCCGTTCTCTCCTTCGAGGTTGCTGGATCGGTAGCGTGGGAACGCTGGGAGGGAACGATCGAATACACCTTTATGGCGCCTATTCACCGGACCACTTATCTACTGGGGATGTGCTTCTTCGCTATAACTTATGGTCTCCTTCGCGTAGTGGTTATGATGATTCCAGTGAGCATTTTCTTCAATTTAAATTTAGGCAATGCTAATCTAGGGGCCGCATTCGTTATTATGGTTCTCTCCAGTCTCTCCTTCATCGGGATAGGATTGATGGCGGCGGTTCTACCTCTGATGTCTCCGGAGAGGGGTGAGCAGGCAACCGAGGTCTTTCATGCTGTTATCTTTCTCATCTCAGGGGTATATTACGATATTAGCTATCTTCCTAAGTGGCTACAACCTCTTTCTCATATCTCCCCAGCAACTTACAGTTTACGGGCGATGAGGAAAGCATTATTAGAGAATGCTCCCTTGAGTTCTCTCACTACCGAGGTGTGGATACTTCTGTTAACAGGTCTCATCTTGATCCCTTTGGGATTCGTGATCTTCAGTTGGGGAGAGAGATACGCGATGAAGGTAGGAAAGTTGAAGAGAAGCGGATAGACTTCTTATAGACTTACCTTTAGTGACGCATTAAATAAGGAAAGGAATATGTGCTACTTGAGATTTACATAATAATGGATTTTGAATAAAACAAGGTATTTTAACGCAAATAAAAGAGGAGTTGTAAATAATGAATGAAATAGGAAAAGTATTTATGGAAAGGACAAAACACCAGTATCTGGGTATGTCAGATCAGATGAAAGGCTTGGAACAGCCACCTTTAGAGTTGGGATATGATAAGACAAAGAGAGTTATTGATTTGCCAGATCCTAAAGAGATTAGATTAGGTGATATTAGCTTGAGGGAAGCTATCGAGAAACGGAGAAGTATACGCGAACACTCACAGAGACCTTTAACTATAGAGGAATTATCATATTTGCTCTGGTGCACACAGGGTGTAAAGGAAGTTATTCCCCATCGTGCGACATTTAGAACTGTTCCGTCTGCCGGTGCTCGACATTCCTTTGAAACCGATCTCTTGGTTAATAACGTTGAGGAGTTACAAAGTGGTGTTTATAGATTTTTAGCTATTGAACATAAACTTATTGAAGTAAACATAGATCCTGATATAGCTGACAAGATAACTAGAGCTTGTTTTGGGCAGGGATTTGTGAGAACAAGTGCTGTAACTTTTATCTGGGTGGCGGTAGCGCATAGAATGAATTGGCGCTATGGAGAGAGAGGATATAGATATATGCACTTGGACGCAGGACACGTTTGTCAAAATCTATATCTGAGTGCGGAGGAGATCGATAGCGGGGTTTGTGCTATTGCCGCTTTCTCGGATGACGATATGAACCGATTACTCGATCTTGATGGAGAGAATCAGTTTGTAATATATATTGCAACCGTGGGTAAGAAGTGAAAGAGCCCAACATTCGTATAACTACGGAGTATTAACATCGAACAAAGATTTTTATGCGCCACTTGAGTGTTAAATAAAAAGAACCGTCGTTTCCTTTGAGGAAAGCGGCGGTTTCATAGATTAGGAGATACTAAGGAGAAGCTTCTTGAGAAGGGATAACAAGTTTAATTGAGATCAGTTAGGAAAGAGAGAACACTTATTCTCTCGATTAGCTTTGGCTATCTTCCATCCCAACTGAATCATAACCTTTCCTAAAGCAAAGCGTATCCTCGATAATACTTCCGCTAGGTTTGAAGGTGCATTTATTTCCTTTAATATCCTTTCCTCATCAGCCTCACGTAAAAGTTGCTGATATCTATCCTTTCCACCTTGTTCAACTAAGTAATAATCGTTAGGATTCATATTCTGATCCTCCTTCTCATCTGATCAAGATGTCGCTTTTGAACTTCCATATATATTATACCACAAGTTACTGACAACATTATGTCAGTAATTTTTTAAAAAATCGAACATTTTTCCGATTTTTATCGGCTTAAATGTCATCGCTTTCAGAAAATTTAGGTTTTTGTAATGCTCTTTGCAATCAGAATATCTACCTCTAGGAAGCAGAAACTGTTGCTATTTCGTAGTAGATATGATATAATTATCAACAAAAGGTAAAAAGGGGCGATAAGAATGAGTGAGGATAAGGCGGATAATAATCTAAAGATGAGCTCAGCATTAACTCGTCGAGATTTCCTAAGACTATCGCTTTTGGCAGGAGCGGTTTTAGCTGTTGATATAAACATAGCTTGTGCCGAAGCGAGCGATAATATAGGTGAGGAAAAGATGACTGAAGTTTTTATGATAAAGACTCAGGATAGGGAAAAAGGGACAGCAGAACTTCTGAAGCACTTCGATCTAAGTAGCTTTGCCGGTAAAAGCGTAGCGTTAAAGCCGAACTATAATAGCGCTGATGATTTTCCTGCCTCCACCCATATAGATTCTCTGCGTGCTTTTATCAGAGGTCTAAAGGGGGCTGGTGTTGATAAGATAACTCTGCCTGAGCGTAGTGGAATGGGAGTTACCCGATCAGTTCTGGAGAATCGCGGGGTGATGGCTCTCTCGAAGGAACTTGGCTTCGAGGTAATAGTGTTAGATGAGCTTGGAGAGGAAAGGTGGATCAAGTTCACTCCTGAGGGATCACATTGGAGGAGAGGTTTCTTATTGGCGAAGCCCTTCCAAGAGGCGGATAAGGTCGTCCAACTCTGTTGCTTGAAGACTCACCGCTATGGAGGCCATTTCACTATGTCCCTGAAGAATTCTGTAGGAGCGGTGGCTAAATATGATCCCACCGATAGCTATAACTATATGAACGAACTGCATAGCTCCCGTTATCAGAGATATATGATAGCCGAGATAAATCAGGCTTATAATCCTGAGATCATAGTTATGGATGGGATAAAGGCGTTTGTCACCGGTGGGCCAGCGAGCGGTAGGGAGGTCGAGCCGGGGGTTATTATAGCCGGAAATGATCGCGTAGCTGTAGATGCGGTTGGTGTTGCTATTCTTCGCCACTTCGGTACTACCCCTGAAGTATCAAGGGGAAAGATATTCGAGCAGGAACAGATAGCCAGAGCTGTTGAGTTGGGGATCGGAGTGAAATCCGCTAAAAATATAAAGCTTGTTACAATTGGAGAAGAAACTCAGGATTTCGCT
This sequence comes from uncultured bacterium, assembly GCA_964609495.1. Taxonomy (GTDB): domain Bacteria; phylum CAZSTA01; class CAZSTA01; order CAZSTA01; family CAZSTA01; genus CAZSTA01. The sequence goes on from CAZSTA010000080.1 coordinate 8,140, forward strand.
AAGAGGATAGAGGATGTATTGAAACAAGGATAAGTGGAGGTGGATTATTTGTTCTTCAGGAGATTCTTCATTAGAGGATTAGCGCACACATCATATATGATCGGTTCTCAGGGGGAATGTGCGGTAGTAGATCCGAGGCGAGATGTGGATTTCTACTTGAAAATAGCGGAGAAGGAGGGGCTAAAGATAACTCATATTCTCGAGACCCATTTACATGCCGATTTCATATCAGGGCATTTAGAATTGGCGGATATAACAGGAGCTAAGATATATATATCTCAGAAAGCTCAAGCTGAATACGATCATATTGGGCTGAAAGAGAATGATAGGATAGAAATTGGGGATGTGAGGATCAATGTCTTAGAGACGCCCGGACATACTCCAGAGCATATATCTCTGTTAGTTAGCGATGACTCTGATAAGCCTGAGCTAGTATTCACTGGAGATACTCTTTTCGTGGGAGATGTGGGGAGACCGGATCTATTTGGAGAGGATAAAGCTTCGGAATTGGCGGGGAAATTATACGATAGCCTTCATAATAAATTGATGAGATTGGAGGATCATATCCAGGTCTATCCCGCTCATGGCGCAGTTTCTCTCTGTAGTCTTAAAATTGAGAGGGAGAAGTCTTCTACTATTGGGCATGAGCGGCGGTTCAATTATGCTATACAGGAGAAGGATAGGAAGAAGTTCACCAAGCTGATATTAGAAGGAATGCTCGAAGCTCCTGTTTATTTTAGTAGGAGCAGGGAAATAAATCGCAAGGGTCCTGAGATTTTGAGGGAATTTCCAGGTAAGAGATCAATATCTCCTCAAGAGGCATATGATTTACTTCAGGATAAAGCGATACTTCTTGATATTCGTTCATCTAGAGAATTCTCCGAGCTTCATGCCGAAGGAGCGATCAGTATCGGTTTCAGCCCCTGTTTATCGACTTGGTCGGGATGGATCACTCCTTACGATAAACCTATTATATTAATGATTAAAGATGAAGGCTGGTTAGAGCCGACGGTCCGTCGTTTGATAAGGGTAGGACATGATGATATATCGGGCTATGTTGAGGGAGGGATCGAAGCTTGGCAAGAGGCAGGATTACCCACTCAAACATTGACTTATATATCTGCTCAAGAGCTGAAACAGAAGCTAGATGATAAGGGAGAGCCAGTGGTCTTAGATGTTAGAACCAAGGCGGAATGGGATGCTGGACATATACCAGGAGCTTTTCATATTCCCCTGGGATATATTCCCGAACGTTACTCTGAGACAAATGGGAATGAAGAACTCGCGGTTATGTGCGACGTTGGATATCGTTCCACCATAGCTTCGAGCATACTCCAGCGCAACAACTTCGGCGATATTTACAACATAAAAGGTGGAATAAACGCTTGGAAGAAAGCGGGTTATGAGACTGTTATGTGATGGGATGTTTGGACACCCAAGCATATCCAGATATATAGAAGAGGGATATGAAGTTGTAGTTTTTTAACAATGAAGAGAGGTGATAGATATGAAAGAAATGAAGGATTTGTTTCAAAGTGCGGACTGGAAGAAGGAAAAGCACGTGCCTGTAATAGAGTTGCCTGAAAAGGCTAAAAAAGACGAGTCCTTGAGGATAACCGTGAGCGTTGGAAAGGAGATCCCCCATCCTAATACCACTGAACACCATATAGGATGGATAGAGGTCTACTTCTTGCCTGAAGGAGAAAAGTTCCCTTACCTCATAGGGAGATCTGAGTTCTCGGCTCACGGAGCATCTGTCCAGGGAGCAAACTCCAGTTCGGTTTACACTGAACCCGAGATGGTTTGTACACTGAAGACAGGCAAGTCGGGCACAGTCAACGTCGTGTCTTACTGCAATATCCACGGCTTATGGACCAGTTCCGCAGAGTTGAAAGTGGAGTAAATAGAGAGGAAATGGTTGGATCATAACTAAAAGAGGATGGAAATATAAGGCAGAAATTGGAAGACGTTAAGCGATTGTGCTTGTTTTCGTCTTCCAATTTCTATCTTATATTGCAATTACCAAAAAATGTTGACAAATTTAATATTTTTTGGTATAATATATATAGGGGTAAATTAGTCAAGTTTAGATGAGAAAGATCTAGCAAGAATAGAAAGAATTATCGATTAAGAAGGTGATGCAGATGGCAGATCGAAGGACAGAGGAGAAAAATATTATTAAGAGAAAATTAAAGATTGAAGGTATGAGTTGCGCTAACTGTGCCCAGACTATAGAGAAGGCTGTGGGAAGATTGGAGGGAGTGACTTCAGCCTCGGTCAACCTTGTCTCGGAGCTATTATATGTGGAGTCCGATCCTTCTGTAGAGGAGAAGGAGATAATAGAGAGGGTGGAAGACGCGGGCTATTCGGTGAAACTCTCTCCTTCAAAGAGGATCAGATTCGATGTGGAAGGGATGAGCTGTGCTAATTGCGCTCAGACTATAGAGAAGAAGCTAAATAGAACTGAGGGGATAAAAAAAGCTATAGTTAATCTGTCGAGTGAAAAGGCTACTGTAGAGTTCGATCCCGAGGTTATCACCAAAGGGCAGATATTCGCGATAATAGATGATCTGGGATATGGAGCTAGTGAGGAGACCGAGAGGGAGGAGGAGGCGGAGGAAAAGAAGATCTCCGAAGCAGAAAGGCAGAGGGATTGGCTGATATTCAGCGCTCTTCTCACGCTCCCTATCTTGATCCTGATGTACACAAATATCTTAGGTGCTTATACGAAATATGTAAACTTTGTCCTAGCCACGGTCGTCCAGTTCACCGCTGGGTTGATCTATTACAAAGGGGCATATCATTCTTTGAAGAATGGTTCGGCTAATATGGATGTCCTCGTCGCTTTGGGAACTTCCGCCGCTTACTTCTGGAGCGTTATGGCAACCTTCTTTATAAAGGGCGAGATATTCTTCGAGACCTCGGCTATGCTCATCACTTTCATTCGCTTTGGGAAATTTTTGGAGGCTAGAGCGAAAGGGCAAGCTAATACCGCTTTAAGGGCGCTTCTGAAGTTGCAAGCTGATAAAGCGAGATTAGCTTATGATGATGGTCATACTGAGGAAGTCCCCGCCTCTCAGATAGAGGTTGGCGAGGTGGTATTAGTCAAGCCTGGTGAGAAGATCCCGGTAGATGGGGAGGTTATAGATGGAGGATCGAGCGTTGACGAATCGATGGTAACTGGAGAATCGGTCCCTGTCGATAAGGAGGTAGGCGATGAGGTTACTGGCGCTACTATAAACAAGAGCGGAGTTCTGAAGATCAGAGCTACTAAGGTGGGTAAGGATACGGTGTTATCACAGATCGTCGAGATGGTGCAGGAAGCTCAAGCGGATAAGGCTCCTATCCAGCGTTTAGCCGATACAATATCTAATTACTTCGTCCCCACAGTAGTGGCTATCTCGATCATAACTTTCCTGATTTGGTACTTCATCGCTAGACAACCCTTTATTTTCTCCTTCAGTTTAGCGATAGCGGTTCTAGTTATCGCTTGCCCCTGTGCTTTAGGATTAGCCACCCCTACTGCGATTATGGTGGGAAGTGGAATAGGCTTGGGAAATGGCATCCTCTTCAAGAAAGCCTCGGTCTTGGAGAACATCTCTAAGCTAGATGTATTGATCTTGGATAAGACGGGAACGATAACTAAGGGAGAGTTTCAAGTTACCGATCTAGTTCCTTTAAATTCTATATCTGAAAGAGAGCTACTAAGCTACACGGCGACAGGTGAGAGTTCCTCCAGTCATCCTATAGCTGGCGCAATAATTCAAAAGGCGAATGATGAGGGAGTGAGGATAGGAGAGGTGGAGGAATTCGATGAGAAGCGAGGTCACGGAATAAGCTGTAAATATCAGGATAAACCTCTATTGATAGGTAGAAAGAAGCTATTAGAGGATGCGAATATATCGATGGATGGAGTTCAAGGTAAGGTTCAGCAACTGTCCGAACAAGGGAAGACCGTTATCTACGTAGCTTATGATAATGAACTCGTTGGGTTAGTAGCCTTAGCAGATGTTATCAAGGAAGGCTCCAAAGAGGCTATAAGGCAATTTAAGGAGCTGGGGATCAAGATAATTATGATCACTGGCGATAACAGACGTGTTGCCGAGGCAGTGGCTAAGGAAGTGGGGATCGATGAAGTAGAAGCGGAAGTTCTTCCCGAGGATAAACAAGTTACCATCAAGAAGTATCAATCTCAAGGTTCGAGAGTGGGAATGATTGGAGATGGGATAAATGATGCTCCTGCTTTAGCTCAAGCTGATATTGGAATAGCTATCGGTTCGGGAACGGATGTTGCCAAAGAGACGGGAGATGTTGTCCTAGTTAAGAACGATCTACTTGATGCAGAAAGAGCTATACGCTTGGGAAGAAAGACATTAAACAAAGTCAAGCAGAATCTATTCTGGGCTTTCTTCTACAACACGATAGGCATCCCGATAGCGGCTGGTATTCTCTATCCCATCTTTGGTATAACCCTCAAGCCAGAATACGCGGGCTTAGCAATGGCTCTATCATCCGTCTCAGTGGTAACCAATTCCCTGCTTCTGAAGAGATATGAACGCGAGCTATAATTCAGTCAGGAGGAGATCGATTATGAAGGGATTAAGGGAAGTTACTGATGAGACTTTTGACGATATGGTCTTGAAAGCGGATAAACCGCTACTTCTGGAGTTCATGTCTCCCACTTGTCGCTCTTGCAAAGCTATAGCAGGTCGCTTAGAAGAATTAGCGGAGGAGTTTCAAGGCAAGGCGGAATTTCTGCAATTGAGCATCGCTGATAATATGAGATGGGAAGATTACGATATAAGAAATACCCCCACCCTACTATATTTTGCGAATGGAGAAGAGATGGAGAGGCAAGATTTCTTCCCTAGTAGAGAGGAGATAAAGGAGCAACTTAATAAGCTCACTAGTTAGCTCCTCTTTCTTCAGGAGAAAATGGTTTATCTTTGAAAAATAAAATATATTTTATGGCGTCGGGTTTAATAGTCCGACGCTATTTTATTATCAATCCCCAATATTTGCTAATCTTGAAGATGATTGACAATTATTTAGTATTATGCTATAATAAACTGCAGAAAACAGGGTAAAGTTTCCGATGGTGGTAAAGTGATAATTCCAGAGAGCAGAGTAATGAGTTACAAACAACTGACTCTTTTCGATCACACTACTAGAAAGTCTAGTTTTGGTGGGCTAAGGCAGAGGGAAAAGCATTTCGAACGCCCTGAGAAAGTTTATGGCCAATTCTTAACCCCTCCCGAGGTTGCGGATTTTATAGTGCGTTTCCTCGTTGCAAACACGGAAGGGAATCTTGGAATCGACCCAGCTTGCGGGGATGGTGTTTTCCTTGAGGCACTTATCGAGGCTGGATTTGAAGATGTTGTCGGGATAGATATCGATCCTAAAATTCTCGATAATTTGCCATTAGAGGTGGAAAGCAAGGCAAGAATCATCCTGGGTAATGGTCTCACCTCCTTTGCTTCCCTAGAGGGCTTAGGAACTGCTGTAGTAGGTAATCCACCATTCAGCGCTAAATATGGAAGGGTGAGTGACAAAGCGATACTTTCCAAGTTTGAATTGGGTAAAGGGAGGAGTAGTCAAGCGATAGAAGTTCTTTTCCTCGAGAGATTCCTACAATTCGCATCGTCGAAGGGAGTCATTGGCATTATCGAACCTCAAGGGATTTTCTCTGCCTTACCTATGGAATATGTCAGAGCTTATATAACTAATAAAGCTACTGTTCTGGGAGTTATATCTTTGCCAAGAGGCATTTTCAGTAATGGCACTACCTCAAAGACATGCATTCTCCTTGCTCGAAAGGGAAAGAAAAAAGTGAAGACTTTTATGGGCATCGCAGAACATCTCGGTGATCTCCCAATACTCCTAGAAGCCTATATCGAGCATCAAGAACTTGAATATCCACCCTCCTTTTGGGTTAACCTAAGATCTGATACCTTCGAACCTGAATTCTACTGGTCCTCCAAGACTATTCAGCCGCTTTTCAAACCAGAGTTACCAGTTGTACCTTTAGGCGAACTTCTATCTGAAATGCGCTGCGGCGGAACCGAGTATGGTGAAAAAAGGAAATTTGTGAACGAGGGTATCCGCTTTATCTCGGCAAAGACTATCACTCCTCTTGGCATAGACTTTAGTCGGGACGAAAAATATGTAGAGCCAAATAGTCCTATGGACAAAAAAGGGGCTTATGTCTTTCGTGGCGATGTCTTATTCGTTCGGGTAGGTGTTGGATGTAGTGGGCGGGCGGCTGCTTTAGTTGACGATCTGCAAACAGGGATCGCTGATGATTGGATATACATTCTACGACCTAAGACGATATCTCCTTTTTATCTCGCTCTATTCTTCTATACCAAGCCTGGTTCGATGCAAGTTGATCGCCTAAAGCGGGGCGTTGGAACAGTAAATATTCCTCAAAAACTGCTGAAACGTGTCTTGGTTCCAATTCCCCCAGAGTCCTTTCAGCAGTATGTAGAGATAGGATATCAAGAGATGGTAAAGCTCCGGGCGGCAGGATATATAAGCGAAGCACAAGAAAAATTTGCGCAAATGAAAGCTAGCATCGAAACTATGGTAACTCAACTTCCTATAACTTCTGTCTCTCCCAGCCTTGTGGGAAAAACGGCACAGCCAAAACAGATTGTAGAGTGGGAACCATCGATGCCGATACTTTTCGATACGATTAGAGCATTTTCGATCGCATCTGAGAAGCATCATGAAGATATGATTGATGTCTTAAAGCGGATTCTTGGGATATAGCCAACTGTGTGGGAAGACTGATATTAAAGGGAGAGGAGATATTACGTCTTCTCTCCCAATCTATTAAAGGAGGTATTATGGAGCTCCCTGTAACCTTTCAAAATGAAGGACAGCAGATAGTAGGGATGT
>CAZSTA010000081.1:0-14971 GCA_964609495.1 uncultured bacterium
AGCACAACGAGGCTTAATGCTAGAGCTAGTACCAAAGCAACTCTTTTGAATCTTAGCATCTTTATATCTGGCTATCTAATATCGCCAGATTTCCCACCTCCTTGATTTTAATGGATAGTTTTAAGTTTACAATCTGAGCTAATCTAAACTATATTTTTGAGCTTTATCACCTCCCCCTTGTTTAGAATCTAAGTTTGACGATCGGCAGAATTTCCCAGGATCAGAGAATCTACATCGAAGCCACTTTAATTTGCCGATCTTGAGAATATCTGATCTCCCCAACTAACCGTCACCACTTTATCTTTCCACGCGCCAAGCGATCCTCGTAGTCCTCTAGATTCCTCAAATAATCAGCGAAATCTGACTCCATTGTTTCAAATGATTCGATAAATTGCGTTAACAATTGCCAGTGGACATTGTTGCGTCTAATCTGCAAAAAATCGATGAAGTCACAAACCTCCTGAACAAGCGGTTCATCCAACTGTTGAATTTTAGCGATCGCCCTTTCGTAAACTGTCACAGCTATTCTCCAAAACAGCATACTAGAAAGAAGAGAATGGCTGATAATAATAGTTCAAATCTCTCCCGCAGATCCAACACTTATTATCGTTTTAACTGTTATTCCTTTAATCCAGTTAGGGTTATCCCTTGGATAAAATATCTCTGACCGAAGAAGTAAGCTATCATCACTGGAATAATAGCGATGGCGGAAGAAGCCATCATAAGAGTCCACTTATTGTAATATAATCCTCTTGCCGCTGATACTAACAGGGGAACAGTGAACTTCTCCAACGTATCGAGATATATCAAGGGAGTTAGGAAGTCATTCCAAGATCCCATAAAGGTGAAGATACCCAGAGTGGCAAGAGCTGGGATGGAGAGAGGTAGCATTATATTCCAATATATGCGGAAAGAGCTACATCCATCGATCCTGGCGGCATCTAGCAAGTCATCCGGGATAGCTAGGAAGAACTGGCGAAGCAAGAACACCCCAAAAGGGTTACGTAAGACCCAAGGGACTATGAGAGGCCAATGAGTATCGATCCAGCCTATCCTCTTAAAGAAGATGAACATCGGGATCAAGGTTATCTGCCCAGGGATCATCATCGTAGCTAAGAGTCCGATGAATATCTTATCTCGACCGAAGAAATGCATCTTCGCAAAAGCATAAGCCGCCAGCGAGGAAGTAAAAATGGTCCCGATAACTACCAAAGAGGTTATCTTAAGGCTATTCAAATATCCTAATCCAAAGGGGATCAGAGTCCAAGCATCCTTATAGCCTTGCCAGCTTACAGGGTTGGGAATCCATTGAGGAGGATAGATAAAGACTTTCCCTTCCAGCTTAAAGGAGGTAGAGATCATCCAAATGAAAGGGATAAGCATTATTATTCCTCCAATGATCAGAAGGAGATGGATTATAATTTCCCATATCGTTCTTTTAGCCTTTAGACCAGGGGTTACTTTCTTTTTAGCTCCAATAGTATTTGTGGCTGACATTGTTCTACCCTCCGTAATAGTGAACCCAACGCTTGCTATAAGCGAATTGGATCAGAGTAATTATAAAGATGATAGTGAATAGAACCCAAGCCACAGCACTCGCTTCGCCCATCTTCCAATAGCGGAAGGCAAGGTTATAGATGTGGAGAACCAAGACCATAGTGGCATTTGCTGGTCCTCCACTGGTCATTATGTAGGATTGGGCGAAGATCTGAAAACTACCTATCATAGACATAATCAGGACAAAAAAGGTGGCGGGAGAGAGCATCGGTAGAGTTATATACCTAAATTGTTTCCAACTAGTCGCCCCATCTATCCTAGCCGCCTCATAGAGGTGTTGAGGAATACCTTGCAACCCAGCTAGAAAGATGACCATATTATAGCCTAACCCCTTCCATACGCTCATAAATATGATCGAGGGCATCGCCCACTTGGTGCTAGCCAGCCATTTTGGCCCCTTTATCCCGAATTTGAGAAGGATATTGTTGATTACCCCAAAATCGGGGTTATACAACCAAGCCCAAACTAAGGCTACCGCAACCATAGGGGTTACAACTGGTAGGAAATAGATACTTCGATACCAAGTTAATCCTCTCATCTTTCGGTTCAAAGCTAAAGCTAATCCTAAGGAAAGCACTATCCCCAAGGGAATACTTGCGAAGGCGAAATAAGCTGTATTAAAAAGAGCTTTCTTGAATATGGGATGGTTAAGTTGAACTTCATAGTTTTTAAGTCCTACCCACTTAAGGGGAGCGACTAGATTCCACTCGCTAAAGCTTAGCAAGAAGGCGAATATAACTGGGCCAATGGTAAAGAGGAGCACTCCTAGAAGTTGAGGTGAGATGAACAGATAAGCCATTAAATTTTCTCTTCTTCGTCTTTTCACTCGGTATTTCCCCTCTCGTAATCTGTTGAGTATAATCCAATAACGCATTTTAGTATAGCATAAAATAATTTTATTGTCAATAGACCTCCTCGATTTTATTTTAGGGAAATATTCTTATAATAGCGGATATCTTGGGATCAACCTATTGAGCGTAAGTATCTGGAACTCGATTTCATAATAACTACTCCAAAAATTCTTCAAAAGTATTGACATAATGCAAATAATTTCGTATTATTACTTATAGATTTATTAATGAATTCCTGCAATTATTAGGAGGGTGATGATGTGATCGAGATTAAGACGAGGCTTCCAGGCCCCAAGGCTAGGGAATATTTGGATGATGCCGAGAAATACGAACCGAACTCTATGAGCGATCAGGTGCCTATCGTTTGGAAAAAGGCGACTGGAGTATGGATCGAGGATGTCGATGGGAATACCTTTCTCGACTTCACCTCGGGGGTGCTAGTGACTAATGTAGGACATTCCCACCCCAAGCTGGTGGAGGAGATGAGGGATCAGGCCGATAAGGTTATCAACTGCTATGATTTTGTTAATGAGTATCGCCCTAAGCTAGCTAAGAAGCTGGTCAAGATAACTCCGCCTAATCTGGATAAGGCTTTTATACTAACTACTGGTTCAGAGGTGACGGAGGCGGCTATCAAGTTAGCGAGGAAATACACCGGAAGATATGAGATAATCGCCTTTCAGGGAGCTTTTCACGGAAGAACTTATGGGGCTTTGAGCATGGGGGGGAAGCGAAGCGGGGCAGGAACAAGGGGATTTGGTCCCTTCCTACCAGGGATCGTTCTAGCTCCTTTTGCGTTCTGTTATCGCTGTGTATTCGACAAGACTTATCCCGAATGCGATTGTTACTGCGCGGATTATCTCGATTGGCTCGTGGAGACGGAGACGGAGAATAATATCGCCGCAGTTATCACTGAGACCTATCAGGGAGGGGCAGGCTCCATAATTCCACCTCTTAAGTGGTATAAAAAGCTAGAGGCATGGTGCAAGGAAAAGGATATCCTGCTTATTATAGATGAGGTTCAAGCCTCCTTCGGACGAACTGGCAAGATGTTCTGCTTCGAGCATTACGGGATCACCCCGAATCTCCTCTGCTTAGGCAAGGGGATATCAAGCACTGTTCCCCTCTCCGCCTTAGTGGGAGAATCAAGGATAATGGATGTATTAAGCCCCGGCACGATGTCTAGCACTCATGGGGGAAATGCCTTATGTTCTCGAATGGCTCTGAAGAATATCGAGATCATCGAGGAGGAGAATCTTGTCGAGAACGCCGCAAAGCTCGGAGATTATATGATGACGAGGTTCAAGAAGATGGAGAAGGAGATAGAATGTCTAGGAGAAGCGAGAGGGATGGGATTAGCTATTGGATTGGAGATAGTCAAGAGCAAGAGGACGAAAGAGCCTGATCCAGAGAGAGCCAAGGAGATAGTTCAAAGGTGCTATGAAAGAGGGTTATTGCTCATAGCTCCGATCGGTCTCTATGGAAATGTCCTGCGTATCTCTCCTCCGCTCGTTATTACGGAGGAAGAAGCCAAATTAGGATTGGATATATTGGAGGAGGTGCTGACAATTGTTTAAATTAGCAGTTATAAATGATGAGATATCTCAAGAACTCGATATAGCGATAGCTCTAGCTCAGGAGTTCTATTTCGATGGACTCGAACTGCGCTCCCTGTGGGATAAAGGGCTCCCTCAGTTAAGCGATGATGATATCGAGGAGATAAGGGATATGATGGATGACTCTGGCTTAGAGGTGGCTTGTCTAGCCTCTCCATTCTTCAAGAGCCATATAGATAGTGAGAAAGAATATAAGCAACACCTCGATATCCTGAGGAGATGCATTGATATCGCTCATAAGCTTGACACTAATTTGATAAGAGGATTCGGTTTCTGGAGGGAAGGAGCGGAGGGCTACAAGATAGACGATATCTTAGCCAGGTATAAAGAGCCTAAGAAAATCTTAGAGGGGGAGGGTGTTTATCTGGTTATAGAGAACGAGCACGACACCCTTTTGTGCAATGCTAAGACCTTGAGGGAATTCTTAGATAGGATAGACAGCCCCAATATCAAAGGTCTCTGGGATCCGGGCAATGAGATTTTCGATCCTGATGGTATAACCCCTTTCCCTGATGCCTATAATTTGCTCAAGGATCAGATACTACACATTCACCTCAAGAACGCTAAGGAGATAGATAGCAAGATGGAGGCTTGTCCCTTAGATGAGGGGAAAGCTGACATAAAGGCTCATCTCAAGGGATTGATCGATGATGGGTATGAGGGGTATGTTTCCTTGGAGACCCACTATCGCAAGAAAAAGGCTATCTCCTCAGAGCTACTCAAATCCCCCACAGGATCCCAATTCTCCATGGGGGGAGAAGAGGCTACTTATGAATCTGCTCAGATTCTAGTGAGTATGTTGGCGGAGTTGACCGAGGAGGAGTTATAAAGATGATTATAGACTTCCATACTCATTCTTTATTTAGCGATGGAGTGCTTCTGCCCTCCGAGTTAGCTCGGAGGGCAGAGGAGATCGGATATAAAGCTATCGCCATCACCGATCACGTTGATGCCTCTAACTTGGATTTTGTTATACCTCGTATTATAAAGGCTTGCGAGGAAGTGAGGCGTAGCAGTTGGGAGATCGTAGCTATTCCGGGCGTGGAGATAACCCATGTTCCTCCAGAGGTGATCCCGCGCTTGGCGAAAGAGGCTCGCAAGCTGGGAGCGAAAGTGGTTGTTGTTCACGGAGAGACGATAGTTGAGCCAGTATATCCGGGCACAAATCGCTCTGCGTTAGAAAGCGATATCGATATCCTCGCCCATCCAGGATTGATAACCCCAGAGGAGGTTAAGTTGGCTAGAGATAATTCAATATTCCTTGAGATATCTACTCGCAAGGGACATTCTTTGACAAATGGTTATGTAGGGCGACTGGCGAGGAAGATTGGAGCCAATTTAATATTAAATACTGACACTCACGAACCAGGAGACCTCATAACTCTAAAGCATGGCAGGAGAGTTCTCTTAGGAGCGGGATTATTGGGAGAGGAAGTAACCTCGGTATTTGAAAATGCGGAGAGATTTCTCGAACAGATCCTTTATCCGCCAGTCTCCATCTATAAGGGAAGGATATTGAATCTCGCTCATAAGGGAGCCAGTAAAGTGGCTCCAGAGAATACCATATCCGCTTTTCTTAAAGCTCAACAGATGCAAGCCGATGGTATTGAATTGGATGTCATGCTATCTAAGGATGGAGTCGTAGTGGTTAATCATGATTATCAACTAGGTCGCACCTCCGATGGGCACGGATTGATCAGAGATATGACCTTGAGGGAGTTAAAGCTACTTGATTTTGGTTCACGGTTCGATCCCGAATTCGCTGGTGAGCGGATTCCTACTCTACAAGAGGTTATCGATGGCTTAAATAAAGATATGATCATCAATATCGAGATGAAGACCGAATCGGTTGAGACCGAGGGATTGGAGGCGAAGGTTGTCAAGATTATCCAGGATAATAACTTATATGATCGGGTTATAGTATCCTCCTTCAATCCCTACGCTTTAAAGAGAGTTAAAGATGCGGACAGCGGTATTTACATAGCATTTCTCCACAAGGATAGCCCTCCTGCCGCTTTAACTAGAGGTTTGCTCAAACCTGATGCTCTTCATCCTCTTTATACCATAGTCACTCCGGAGTATATGCGATGGGCTAAAGATGAGGGATATCAAGTTAATGTCTGGACGGTTGATGATCCGGAGGAGATGAGGAGGCTTATAAGTCTAGGAGTGGATAGCATTATCACTGATACCCCTGATGTGTTACGCGAAATTTTAGAGAACAAGTGAATCGGCAGATTGCGAATATCGCGGTAAATCAAGAGGGGAGGCCTATGCCGGAGTTACCCGAGTTAGAGATATTAAAGGCGGAATTAAAGGATAAAGTCGTAGGGAAGATGCTCACCTCGATCACCGTCAAGAGGGGAGCAGGTGAAGAACCAACTAAAGAGAGTATGAAGCGAGAATTGAGGAATGTAGAGCGCTACGGCAAGATGCTGGTCCTTGAGTTCTCAGGGGAGGTTTGTATTGTAGTTCATCTCCTATTAGTTGGACAGATATTATTACTCAAGGAGGAACCCCCAGAGGAGAAAGGACCCACCATGGTCCTCGAGTTCGACGATGGAGATAAACTTCAGTTCAAGCAAATATCTTTGAAGAACATCCATACGATTAAAAAGGAGGAACTTCTCGACTTTTCGCCTATTAAAAAGCTAGGAGTAGATCCCTTTAGTGAGGAGTTCACCGCAGAGACTTTAGCTGATATACTTCATAAGCGAGATCGCCAGATAAAAGCGATCTTGACAGATCAGGGCATCATTGCGGGTATCGGTAATACTTATGCTAATGAGATATTATTCGAATCTCGAATTCACCCCCAGCGGAAATCGAGTTCCCTTTCCGAGGAGGAGATCAAAGTCCTACATGATAATATAGATAAGGTATTGCGGAAAGCGATAGAGATGGGAGGCTCCTCAGAGATGGCGTTCGTTCACCTCGATGGTAGTAAGGGAAGATTTCACGAACAACTTAAGGTGCACGGAAGAGAGGGAGAGCCTTGTTTGGTATGCGGTACTTCCGTCGAAAGGATAAATATAGGAGGTAGAGGAACTTACTTCTGCCCTAGTTGTCAGAAGCTCAGGTGATCCTACTCCAATATTTAGAAGATAGAGATCCCCTAATTTCTATCTTCTGCTTTCTATTTTCCAATCTCAGAGAGGAATCCGATACCTAATCCTCAAAATCTGCCTATCATTAGGAGTGATAATTGAAAAAGTAATATTTCCCTATGGACAAAAATGCAGTTGTATGTTATAATGAGAGCAGACTCTTAAGTAGGGAGAGGAGGGAGAAACCAGATGGCAATCAAAAAAGGAGAATTTACAAAGTACTTGGAGAGAGGGCAGGAGTATCTGGATAAGGGGCAATTTGATGAAGCGATTGAGGAGCTGGAAGTAGCGGTTCGAAGATGGCCGAATCTCCCGAATGTCCATAACAAATTAGGGGTGGCTTATCACCTCAGAGGTCGTCTGGAGGATGCAGTGGAACAACTCTCTAAGGCGATTCAGCTCAACCCAACTTACGCGGAAGCCCATTATAATCTAGCGATCACTCTAGGGGATAAGGGTGATTATGAGATGTCCGAAGAGATGTATAGAAAGGCGATACTTTTGGATGCCGATAGTAAATTGGGAAGCGCCGCGGTGAAGAACAGATTGGTTAATGAGCTTCACTCGGAGGCTAGCGATCTCTACCTTCGCCTGAATATGTTCGATGAGGCCGAGGACGAGATACTGAAAGCTATAAATCTTAGTCCTGCCTATCCCGATCTATACGATAAGTTAGGGATCATCTATAGAACTGCTGGCGATTATGAGAAAGCTATACCTCAGTTCTTAAGATCTATCGAGATAAATCCCCGCTATGAGAATGCTTACATTCATTTGGGATTGGCTTATCGGGATATTAACCAGATCGATAAGGCTATCGAGACCTTCGAGAAACTGCTCGATTTCTATCCAGATAATAAGCCAGCTCTTTACTACCTTCAATATCTCAGGAAGTTAAAGGCTGAAGTTGAATATCCTTCTTCCTGAATTTCACGGTTAAAAATCTACCTAAAGATTAAGGATAATCATCAGATAGAGATTGTGCTTCTATAGATGATTATTGAGCATTTCTCTAAAAGTTTAGGAGTATGGGAGGTATAAATTAGATAAGAATGACTCAAGCTAAGATAAATGAGTTGAGAAAAGAAGTAGATAAGGTTAATTTGGAGATATTGAGGCTTCTCTCCTCAAGAGGCAAGTTGGTAGAGGAGATAGGTTGGCTTCAAACGGAATTGGGATTGAGCCATTATGATCCAGTTAGAGAAGAAGAGATGTTGAAGATGATCACCGAGCATAATCAAGGTCCCTACTCCAACGATATTATAAAGAAGATCTTCAAGGAGATCTTCAAAGCCTCGATGTATCTGGAAGACGAGGAGGAGAAGAAGGGGCTTCTGGTGAGTCGCAGGCGTAAGAGAGAGGATACTATCATCGAATTGGGAGAGGTGATCATTGGGAAAGCAGGAGAGCCAGTCATCATAGCCGGACCATGTTCCATCGAGAGCCGACCCCAATTGGAGGCTATCGCCGAGAAGGTAAGCGAGCTAGGAGTGAAGATCCTGAGAGGAGGAGCATTTAAACCCCGTACTTCCCCTTACAGCTTCCAGGGCTTAGGGGAGGAGGGATTGAAGATAATGCGGAGTGTAGCCAATAAATATAATATGTTGGCGGTGACAGAGGTGGTGGATACTAGGGGTGTGGAGCTGGTGGAGGAATACGCCGATATGTTCCAGATCGGGGCTAGGAATATGTCCAACTTCGAACTTTTGAAGGCGGTGGGAAGAGCCAAAAAGCCAGTGGTATTGAAAAGAGGATATATGTCCACAATGGAGGAATATCTCTTCGCGGCGGAATATATTATCTCCCAGGGTAACGATAGGATCATATTGTGCGAGAGGGGAATTAGAACCTTCGAGCAGTGGACGAGAAACACCTTGGATATCTCTGCTGTCGCTTTATTAAAGGGGGAATCTCATTTACCTATCATTGTAGATATAAGCCACTCCGCGGGAAGGAAGGATATCGCGATTCCGCTGGCTAAAGCCGCTCTAGCTGTAGGAGCGGATGGGATAATGATGGAGGTTCATAATAATCCTGAGGTGGCGCTCTCCGATGGAGCACAACAGTTGAATCTGAGCGAATTTGAGGATCTAATGGAAGGGGTATCGAATTATTTATCGTGAAAAGTGAACTAATGGGGAAGGAGGGCGATTGATGCCAGAAGTTATATGCCTAGGGATCTTAGTAGCGGATGTAGTAGGAAGACCGATCAGAAAGATACCCGAGAGGGGGAAATTAGCCCTAGTAGATGATATCGAGCTACATACCGGTGGATGCGCTACTAATACTGGATTCTCAATGGCTAAGCTGGGGATCAAAGTCGGGATCATCGGCAAGACAGGAGCAGATGGCTTCGGGGATTTCTTGATCAGGGAGATGGAGAGATACGGAGTCGATGCCAGGGGAGTAGTGCAAGACCCTACTATTCATACCTCCTCTACGATGGTCCTGGTCGATGAAGATGGAGAGAGGAGTTTCCTTCACTATTTAGGAGGGAATGGACAATTAGTTGAGGAGGATATAGATACGAGCCTATTCGAGGGAGCCAAGATACTTCACATCGCTGGCTCCCTCTTGATTCCTAAGCTGGATGGAGAGCCGACCGCTCATATCCTAAAGAAGGCGAAGGAGATGGGACTTACCACCTCCCTAGATACCGCTTGGGACGATACCGGAAGGTGGATGAGCGCTTTAGAGCCAGCTTTAGAATACCTCGATGTATTTCTACCGTCCATCGAGGAGGCAATTATGCTCACTGGCAGGGAAGAGCCTTCCGATATCGCCGACTTTCTTCTGAACTATGGAATAAAGATCGTGGGTTTGAAGATGGGAGAGCGAGGTTGCTATATTAAGACTGCCAGGGAAGAGTATGCAATCCCCATCTATAAAGTTGAGGTAGTAGATGCCACTGGCGCTGGCGATGCCTTCGTTGCTGGTTTTCTAACTGGATTGGTGGAGGGTTGGGATCTGGAGAAGACCGGTAAGTTCGCTAATGCGGTGGGAGCCTGTTGCGTGACCGCGATGGGCGCTACCCAGGGTGTTAAGAGCTTCGAGGAGACTTTGAGGATGATCGAGTAACATATCCTACAATTCATAAATTTTTGAAAAATTTTACTTTAGGGTTGACAATTAAACTGAGCTGTGATACAATTCTAATAATTGAGTGTTCTTGCAAATGAGAGATGTAAAGTCTAATTAACCCTGTAATTGGGTATAATATATAGGGGATTGTGACTCTATATCCCGTTTAATTTGTCAAACACTATCAAGGGATTAAGAGTAGATCATTCATTCTTAATAGGGTAGGATTAATATCTTCAAGGAGGGAGCTATAATGTCTATAAAATATAAAACTAAATCTCTCAGATTCATAGTCATATTGTTACCCATTCTATTTCTAGCAATTTTGACTAGCTCAGGGATAGCTCTTGCTCAGTCAGTAAATATAGTGGGAACTAATAATGCTCCACCAAATGCTTGGCAAGGGCAAACTAATATCCTAATGGAGACTATAGATATTACTAATACCACTGGTGATGGAATTACTGTTATTAGCATAAGTTCACTAAAGATAGATGGACTAAGTGGTACAGAAAATTCTGATGTTACTCAGGTAAGACTCTATCTGGATAATGGAGATGGTATCTTCAATCCAGCATCCGATACTCAGCTTGGTGCTCCTGCGATATTCTCCCCACCACCTTCGGTGAGTGCGACCATAGGCTTTTCGGCACAGAATATTGCTGATGGAGCTTCGATCAAACTATATGTTGTATTTGATATATCTGCCATAGCTACTATAGGAAATAGCGTAGGTGCAGCTTGGGTGAATTCTAGTTACTTCGGATTTTCCCCAGTTCCAGTAACAGTTACCTCAACGCCACCCTTCCCCTTCCAAACCGGCCTTACCACTATCACCAGCTCTGCTAATAAGATCACTGTAACTCCCACTGATCTTGCTCCGGCCACAGTGGTGCAGGGAGATACTGATATTGCGATCGAGCAATTATGTTTGCAGATGAATGCGGGAACTGCTACCTGGAACGGGTTAACAGTCAATATAAGCGCAAACTTTAGTGATATTTCTTTAGTTAAGCTCTATAAAGATGATGATGGAACTCCCGGCTTCAATCCTCTAACCGATACCCTGCTCATTAGCGTCGCCCCAGCATCAGCTTCAGTATATCTAGATTTACTTGGAACTGGAGTAGCCCAAACAATTACCACTACCTCTTCGTGTTATATAATCGCTTTTGATATAGATTTTGGGGCTACTGTGGGCAATACGGTTGGAATTACTAGTATGAATGAGACCCACTTCAATGCGACTGCTCTGGTGAATCCAATTACTATACCAGTTACTCCTCCTAATACAGCAACTATAGTGGGTAAGGTGCTTGCAACGTTTAGCGATATTTCTCCCACAAACGTTTACCCAGGGCAGAACCACATTGGTATGGGGCGGATAACATTAGCAACTAGCTCCGGTAATGCTTGCTGGAATAGTCTTACGGTTGATCTTGCAAGTCGTTCTACCGCTCCTGCCAGCGATATTCAAAATGTGCGGCTATATAGAGACAATGGAGATGGAATTTTTGATCGAACCCAGGATACTCAGTTGGGAAGCAAAGCTGGAGCAAACACAGTAACTTTCAACTTGGCTCCTGAACCTATAACTACAACATCAAAGGATTACTTCGTAGTCTTTCGGATATTGATTACTGCAACAACAACAAACAAAGTTGGCTTCAGAATACAGGCGAGTGATTTCAATATCGATGATTGTGGAGTCAACCCGATAACTCCTACCGGAGCGTTTAACTTCATCGCACAATCGACAATTGTCGCTCAAACGGTCAATATTAACTTCTCCAATGTCACCCCCAATAATGTCGTTGCAGGAGAGACAGATGTTGTTATGTCCAAATTCACAATGAAAACCAATGCTGGGACTGATAAGTGGGTGAGTGTAACTCTTGATCTTTCTACTCCCTCCACTAACGTTAGCGATATAGCATCTGTCAAACTTTATAAAGATGAAGATGGAGATGGAGTTTTCAGTGCAGGGGATACGCATCTTCGCACGGTATCAGGGGCTGCCTCGGTAACACTTACAGTTCCTTCTGCATATAGAGATATTACTACTACTCCTACCACTTACTTCATTCTCTTTGATATAAGCACACCAGTATCGGGGACAGGGAACTTGGTCGGGTTCAGGGTAACTGCTGGAAACTTTACTATGGCGGCATCATCAACAGCAACTGTAACCCAAAATCCAGATCCCTACACTCGTACCAAAACGATTGTGGCGAAAAAAATGCATATATGCCCCTCCGATCTATCTCCAACTCGTGTCGCCTTGGGGGGTAATGCCGTTATGGGAAGCTTCTCAATACGCCTTGAGCGAGGAAGTCCAACTGACCTGGTCAGTTTTAATATCAGGCTTTCAGGGGCAGGGCTCTCGACTAACCCTGACAATGATATATCATCCATAGAGCTCTATAAAGACAATGGGAATGGTGTTTTTGATGGAGATACCCTATTAGATACCCTAACTCCTCCATATACTTTGCCTAGTGAAACCTTCACTCTGTCCGAGACGATCGATACCAATACTTCACTCTTCTTCATCGTCTTCAATGTATCTCCTACCGCTACGGTAAACAATACAGTCGGCTTCAGATTGGGCAATGGGGCAGCTTATTTTCCCACTGGGACTTCCTTTTCTCCCGCAGATATAGATAATGTAGCATATGAAGGTGGTTGTGGCCAGGTGGATTCAACGGCTCTGGTGGGAGATCTACTCTTGGTAACTCCTACTCCTAACGCTCCAGCGACCGTTTATCCTGGTCAGACCGATGTCCTTATGGAAACACTTGATTTCCAGACGCTCCTAGGGCCAATCACCCTATCTCAGATAAGGATGGAGATGGATCCTACTGATCCTCTTTGGACTACACCAATAGCTCCTGATGTTGATATTCCTATATCGGGGGTAAAGATATATAGGGATGATGGGGATAACATCTTTAACTCGACACTTGATGGTCCTCCAGTTGGCACTAGCGCATTTTACTGGGATCCCCTTCCTGGTTGGAATGCTTATCGAGCTGATGTCGTCTTCTCTATTCCTCAAGTTATCTCGACAGTCCCAATTCGATATTATGTGGCTTTCGATATAGCTTTATCCCCCCCTGCTACCCTAAATAATACAGTTGGAGCTCGATGGGGTAATGCCGGGGCTGGGCGACCTCTGGATAACTACTTCATAACCTCCCCTATTGGCTTAGTAGATAACACTCCCCCCGACTTCAACAGTGGTCCATCGATCATTCAGCTCATAACTAACCAGATCACCGTCACGCCAACTGATATCTCCCCCGTGTCGGTCGCTCAAGGACAGACCGATGTAGGAATGGAGAGGCTACAGTTAGCCACTGGCTCGGGAACTGCTACTTGGACCCAGCTAAGAGTCGATAATATCGGGACTCTCGATAGCGATGTATCAGCGGTCAAACTCTATAAAGATGATGGAGATACCGTATTCAATCCTCTAACCGATACTCTGCTCGCCAGTGGGGTCTTTGCTGGAGGAACTGTAACCTTGAACTTCGCTGCTCAGACCATCACTACTACACCTTCCAATTACTTCGTAGTCTTTGATATCGCGGGCGGTGCGGTTATAGGGAATAATGTAGGAGCTAGATGGAATGATCCTAGTTACTTCACCGTAACTACTGGCTCAGTCTCAACCACCAACTTCCCCTTCCAGACCGCACTTCGACCAATTACTGTTCCGAGTGTCATCAACTTGACCGCGGTTAGTCTCGCCCCGGCCTCCACCTATCGGAATAAAACGATAGCTATGGAATCCCTACATCTAGCTACCCCTACCGCTGTTACCGGCACTTGGAGTGGGTTGAGAATAGATCTGATAGGGACAGGGGCAACGGACAGCGATATCGCCGCTATTTATATCTACAAAGATGATGGAACTGGAGTATTCGATGGGGCGGATGTGCTGATTGGCACTGGCACCTTCGTCGGAGGAGTTTCTAATATTGTCCTCACCTTAGCTCAGACTATAGACAATAGTGGCTCTCTATACTTCGTGGTCTATCAGATAAGTTCTATAGCTGGCTTTGGAAGATATGTAGGTGCCCGCTGGGTGAACAGCGGATACTTTACTACTACTCTTCCTGTAATTGCAACATTTCCTATTTCCTCTGGCACCACCCTCATAACCTATTCACCAGGACCGGGACCATCGCCAGATACTAAACCACCTACAGTGGAAATAAAGCTTCCTGAAGCTAAGGATATACTAGCTGGTTTAATCGATATAATTGGAACAGCTACTGATGATAACTTCGCTAGATATACCCTTTACTACGGAAGAGGTGAAGTTCCCTCCAAGTGGATAGAGATCACCGGTTCTACTTCTGCTGTAGTGGACGATCTTCTGGGGGCTTGGGATACGTCTGAATTAGCTGATGGAGTATATACCCTCAGGCTCTATGCTATAGATGCTGAGGGCAATACGAATGATACCACAGTTAAAGTGATAGTGGATAACACTCCACCTATACTCAAGGATTTGAAGGTGGAAGCTAAAACCAATGGAGATGAATGCCTAATCATTACCGAGTGGCTCATCTCCGCCCTGCTGATCGATCCCACTAGTGGAACCGATCGAGAGAGTATAGAGCTTGTCATCTCGAGAAAAGGTATGAACGATATCATAGTGCCTTACGATCAGCTCATCTATGACGAGGGAACAGGCAAACTTCTATACTCCTTGAAGGGCGATGAGCTAAGCAAGGGAGATTACACCGTA